>JBLHLE010000073.1:0-12778 GCA_047620805.1 Pirellulaceae bacterium | reverse complement strand
GTGATCCGGTGTACTGATTACAACCGCGTCGATTTGCTTGTCGAGTTTATCGAGCATGACGCGGAAGTCTTGGAACTTCCTCGCCTTGTCGAACTGTTGAAAACGGGCTCCCGCCTTTTGTTCATCGACGTCACACATCGCGACAATGTTCTCGCCCGAAACACCGCCGACGTTTGCCGAGCCGCGACCGCCTACTCCAATGCAAGCTACGTTGAGTTTTTCATTCGGCGATGCCGCTCGAACAGCGGGGGCAGCACCTAGCCAATAACCTCCGGCCACCACCGCTGAGGCTTTCAAGAATGTACGTCGTGATTTTTTTTGAGTCATGTTCGGATCTCCAAGGTCCATGGGAGTTAGTGGGAGTGCAGAACTACATCGCCAGGTGTCATTTCGGGTCGGCCAATGCCGCTTCACTTTTGGCGCGATAAATGACCGCGTCAGAATTGAATTTATTAAGGATACCACAAGTGCTCACATGCTGCCCATTGTTTTCCACATAAGCAATTATCAACATCTCGCAAGGTCTTTGCATCCCCACATTTTGCTCGCCGAGATCGAAGCGGGAACACACGGAGAGTCCCAACAGAAGCTAGTCTGTCTTTGCCGGTATTGCGCTGCGATTGTTGGCGACCTCACATCTATAGCCAACTACACAAACGCTATTCGGCGGAGCCGAAGGCGACTATGCGTCGACAAGCAACTTATCGCGACGCCTTGAGCTTGGCGATCGTCGCTTTCAACTTTGCTTGCTCGGTCGGATTCTCTTTGTGAGGCTGGTTGCTAAATGCTGGCAGCAGCTTGTCCCATACGACGTTGAGTTCGGCCTGCATGTCTCGAGTGTTCGCGGTGATTGCGATCACGGCGTCTTGCTCGGGAAGAACGATGCAGAACTGCCCGTCTTTGCCGTCTCCTCGAAAGGCCCCGTGACGGCAACGCCAAAATTGAAAGCCGTAGCCTTGATCCCAATCTCGACTCGGATCACTTCCATTAGAAACTTGTTTCGATGTTGCTTGCTCGACCCACGATGCGGGAAGTAATTGTTGCCCCTGCCACTTACCTTTCTGCAAATACAATTGACCAAACTTCGCAATATCTTCCGTGCGAACGAACAATCCATAACCCCCGATCGAGATCCCTTGTGGACTGCTGTCCCATTTCGGATCGAGAATTCCCAGCGGCTCGAACAACGTCGGCGTTAAGTATTCGAGCACCGTCTTTCCCGTCACTTCCTGAACGATTGCCGAAAGCATATAGGTCCCAGGAGTGTTATATCGAAAGTGAGTCCCCGGCTTATGGGGAACGGGATGAGCAAGAAATGCTTGTACCCACGGAGTGTTGTCGTCCAACTTGACTTCGTCCTGATGTCCGCAGGCCATCGTCAACAGATCGCGAATTCGCATCGCCTGCAAGTTTGCCGACGGATTTGCCGGAGCATCTTCCGGAAAGAATTTCAACACGAGATCGTCGACACTCAGCTTTCCTTCGGCGACCGCCAAGCCAACGGCAGTTGACGTATAACTCTTGCTAAGTGACCACAAGATGTGCTGCTTCTCTGCAGACTCGGGTTGCCACCACGCCTCGGCAACGACGTGACCATGTCGCACCAACATAAAACTGTGCATCGAATTTACTTGTTGATCCGCAGCTTCAATAAACTCGCGAATCACGGCGGACGATACTCCCTGAGCCTCAGGTGTACTGCGTAGGAGCGTCACCTTTTGGGCGACAGCTTGGGCCGCCAAATAATTGGGGCCGGCCAGCATCGCGAAAATGACCAACAAAACTACTGAGCCCGATTTCATTAAGTGTCTCACTACATGTTTCCTGTCGAGAATAGAATTATTGAATTAATCGCATCGTCTACCATCGTTCGCTATTTCTTTGAACGGAATCCTGGAAACGTCGGTGCGCCGCCGAGGTAGGGAAACTTGTCAAAGTCCGGTCCCTTGCCGGTGACTCGTGGATCGCCCGTCTGTTCCAGTTCGTCAAACAGCTTCTTCTTCAATTCGCTCAATGTTTTCGCATAGGCGGGATCCGCGGCTACGTTAACGAGTTGGCTCGGATCCTGCTTGAGATCGTACAGTTCTTCAGCGGGACGTTTAGCAAAAGAGAGATCGTATAGCTTTCGGTGCAAATCATCTTTCTCTCGATTCTCAACGATGTACGATTTTGTCGGACCGTTGTCGCAGTCGGCCAACCACGCGCCGGGGAGCGCCGCTTTTTCATAATTGGGAGTACCGGCCGGCCAGCGGTCGGCGCGAAAGTTATGCAGATAAAGAAAGTCGTGAGTCCGCAATGCGCGAGTCGGGTAGCCACCCTTGTCGGGAGCTTCCTGACCAGGAACGTGTCGCTCCTTGCCGTGAACCACATAGCTGCGATCGCGAGTATCCTTCCCAGCCAACAGCGGCAACAAACTGGTACCACTGACGTTCTCAGGAATCTCCAATCCCGCCGCGTCATAAAAGGTCGGCGCGAGATCGACCAAGCTTACGAAATCATTTATTACCGTGCCGGCTTTGATCTTCTTGGGCCAGCGGATGACCAACGGAACCCGGGCGCCGCTGTCGTAGTTATTGCTCTTGCAGCGTGGAAACGGCATACCGTGATCGCCCGACATGACGATGATCGTATTGTCCAACTCGCCGGCCTCTTCAAGAGCAGCAATGCTATCTCCCACGAGTTTGTCAAAACGTTGAACTTCAAAATAGTAGTCGGCCACGTCGCCCCGCACTTCGAGCGAATCCGGAAAGTGTTCGAACAACTTGATTTTGGATAAATCCATGCCGCTCTTTTCACCAGAGCCCTTGGCATATCCTCGATGTGGATCCGAGCTGCCAAGCCAGTGACAAAATGGCTTTCCCTTGGGGCGATTCTTCAACAGGTTGACGAGCGGGTCGACGCCGCGCGATGTTCCCGTTAGCTGACGGCCTTTCTGCTCCGTGCGTCCCGGACCCCATGCTTTACTTCGCGTGGACGCAAAATATCCCGACTTACCAAGCAACTCCGGATACGTATCAAACTTATTGGGAAAAACGCTCCAAAGATTCCCTGCTCCTTCCAGTCGCCAGAAATGCTGGCCGGTGAGAACTGCTCCCCGCGACGGCGTGCAGGACGGTGAAGAAACATAGGCGTTGTGAAAAAGAGCTCCTTCTTTCGCCAGTCGGTCGAAGGTCGGTGTCTTCACAACTTCGTCGCCATACGCACCAGCGTGCGGCCAACCCCAGTCGTCGGCAAAAGCGAAGAGGATGTTCGGCTGATCGTCCGCTCGAGCGGCGGCACTCAGCAGCAGAAGAGTAAACATCGCGATAAAAACATACAGTCGGTTGATCATGCTAATTCCCCACTTCGTCCACAATATTTTCTTTGCAGCAGCGTCACAATGACCGGCCATTGTAAGTCAATGGAATACGAACTGCCACAGTCTCGATCGCAGTGAAAGGAAATGCAGTGACAGGAAATGCAGTGACAGGAAACGCCGTGACAGGAAACGCCGTGAAAGGGAAACGCAGTAACAGGAAACGCCGCGAAAGGGAAATGCAGTGAAAAGGGACGTCCGATCTAGCGAGTGACAACTGTGACCGACGTCTCGGCGTAGATCGGCAAGCCGTTTCTCGATGACGCTGCGCGAAAGGTAACGCTAAACGCTGGAGGAAGTTCGACACCTGCCTTAATCCGCAATTCAAACATACCAGTCGATTCACCCGCAACAAGCGAAATGGGCTGCCCTTCGACCCCTTCGATCAAGAGTCCTTTGAGTTCGATCGCGATGTCCTCCATCTCCACTCGACGTGCTACTCGCAAAGAGATTCGCGTCGCCTCGCCAGCATGCAGACGAACGCGCGGCGGGTCGGCGGTGAGCGTCAGGTGGTTTGGCTGGCATCCCATTGCCATCGAGCCGTTGGGTAAATGGAAAACGGGATACATTTTTCCGTCGGGTCCCGGCAAATCAATCACGCCCATCACGCGACAACGATGAGTTGTTCCCTCAATGGCCAGCGCCTGAACGATGAGCGGAATCGTTCCCGCATCTTGCCCGGCGGCGATGCTCCCCTCCAGCGGAATGACTGTACCGCGAACGTCGGGATCGACGCCAACTAGTCGGATCGGACCGGTGAAACCCTCGTCCCGTTTCACTTGAACTGGAAACGGATGAGCTGCTAGTCGCGGAGCCTCCTGGATCGCGGAGACTGTCGACAATTCGAATGGAACCTTGGGCCCGACCGCCAGCCACAAATCGTCCAACGCGGCGATCGGCTCGGACGTCGGCGTTGCAGCAATTCTCGCTTCGATTCGAAACGAACTGGAAATGAATTGAGCGACGGCAGCTACTTGAATCTCCAACACGACATCGCCAGCCTTCTTGGGCGTGTGCAAGACTGGCTTCATCGACACGCCAGCCGGCAATCCAATTGCCGACAACTCGATTTCAGCGGCGAAACCATCCAGCGGGTCAACTCGCAGTGGAAGACTGAGTGTTCCGCCCGGCACAACCGCAAACTCCGACGACTTGACCGTGAGTTTCAAGGCCGGCTCCAATGGCCCAATCGATAGTCGATAAATAAAGAGTGGACCACCTCTCAACGCTCGTTCCTTGAGAGTCATCAAATAGTCGCCGTCAGCCGCTGCGGTGAAAACGCAACTCGGATCGCGCGACGTGCCGATGTCGTCGATCTCTTTGATCAGCTTCCCCTCGGCATTCGACACCTCGAGCACTAGGTCCGTTGGAAATCCCAAGTCCGCCGAACTCACCTTCATCCCAAGCTTCGTCCCCTTTGTCGCAGTGAAACGAAAGGTGTCAACATCGCCAGCCACATCGAGTCGACCGTTGATCGTTGCGGAAAGGGGGACCTCTTGCGGGGCAGCCGACTCGCTTTCGATCAACTCCGGGGCAATACCCTGCATCAGTGGCAAGCGATTTGCGCAACCGGGCAGATAAACCTCACCGCGCGAATCCTCCGGAGTCACTCGGTATGTCATCGAGTCGCCGTCGTCCAAATTCCAGCCGAACAGAGTGACATCCGTTGCGACACCGCGTTGCACGCCCGGCGGAAACGCGTGGCTCAGAAATGGACCGTCCGTAATTGTCAAACGATAGACGTGTGCCGGACCGCCCGACAACTTGAAATCAAAAACCTGCAACGTGTAGTTTCCGTCTGCTGGACAGCGAAAGACGAGTAATGGATCGCGGCTCTGGCGATCGTCCGACGTTTTGAGTACTCGACCTCGAGCGTCCAACATTCGCAAGATCGTGTCGCTGGCGGAACCAATTGACTTGACCGCCGCCGAACAAACAATCTGCTGTCCGGAAGTCAGCGAAAGCCCGAATTGATCGATGTCGCCTTTTGGGTTTAGTCGGCCATTGATCGTCGTTCGTAAAGCGACGACTTGCTTATCATCTAATTGCCTGTCCGCGGGATCTTCAATCACCTCCGGCAATTCGCCGATGATGAACGGTCGGGTTGCCGACCCACCTTGCACGCTGTGAATCCTAACTGGTCGCGGACCGACCGCCGCATCCGCGTCGACAACCACCGCCATCTGGCCGACCGTAGTTTTCGAATCGGAACGAACTCCCTCGCCCCCGATCCAAATCCCGCAGGGGCCCGGCATATATTTGCCGCCAATTTCCACCTGTACAGTTGCGCCGCGCTGAGCGCCCGCTGGAAACAAGTAACCAATTTGAGGCGCAGTTTGCGCAAACGCCACCTGGCCTGTAAAAGTCCGAAGTAGCAACAAAAGCAGCAACAGTAGAACGGGTCGAATTCGTGTCATATGCCTCACCGCGACGTTACATCAATTCAGCGATCACTTTTCCGCCATCGACGATCGGCAACGGGCGACCTAGCGTATCGTGATAGAGTTTAGTCGAGTCGATCCCCATCTTGGCGAACAAGGTCGCTGAAAAATCTTCGACCGACAACCGACGCTCGCTCGCCGAATGTCCTTTGGCGTCTGTCGCTCCGATTATGTGCCCGCGCGGAACACCTGCTCCGGCAGCCACTACCGACATGGCGCTAGGCCAGTGGTCGCGTCCGGCACCCTTATTTATCGTTGGTGTGCGACCGAATTCACCGAGCGCTAAGACCAAGGTATCTTCCAACATTCCACGCTCGTCGAGATCTCGGATGAGCGCCGAGAAGGCGGTGTCGAAAATCGGCAGATAACGGTTTTTCAAATAGGTGAAGATATTGGCGTGATGATCCCACCCCGCGTGCTGAACAATGACGAACGGAACGCCGGCTTGCACCAGTCGCCTGGCGAGCAAACATTGCTGCCCAACCATTGTCCTGCCGTAGGCGTCGCGAGTTTTTTCGGATTCGGTATGAATGTCGAATGCTTTTTTGGCTTGCGGCGACGTAATCAGATCCAATGCCTGTTCGTAAAAGCTATCCAGACCACGCGCCGGGTCGCGCGCTGCGGCGTCGCCAATTCGCTGCAACGTATCGATGTTTCGGCGGAGCTTTTCGCGGCGGCTTGACCTTAGATCTCCAACTCCAGCGGGCAGCGTGACATCCTGCATACGGAAGTCCGGCTGATTCGGATTGTTGTTGATATAGAACGGAGCGTATTTAGCGCCCAAAAAGTTCGGGCCGCCCGAACGCATTGGCCCCGGCAACGCAAACTGTACGTAAGCCGGCAGCCCGTCTTGCGAACCTCTTTCCTTTGCAATCACCGAACCGATACTCGGATGGAAACTGACTTTCGCTCCACAGGCAACGGGCGTCGGCGTGGGACGTCCAGTGGTCAAGTAGTGGTTACCTCCGCCATGTCCCGGATCGTGGTGGGAAATTGACCGAATGATTGTCAAGCGATCCATTACTTGAGCAGTCTGAGGCACGTGTTCGCTAAAGTTGACGCCGCTGACATTTGTCTTGATGGTATCAAAGATCCCGCGTATTTCCGCCGGCGCGTTGGGTTTTGGATCGAATGTTTCATAGTGGCTTGGACCACCATCCATCCAGATGAAAATGCACGACTTTGCCCGCGGCGATCCTGCCGCCGCCAACACGCGAGCGCCCAGCAATTGAGCAAGCCCCAAGCCACCCAATCCAGCCTGCACGAAGTTGCGGCGTGAAATGCCGTCGCAGTATCGTTTCTTCATAATCGTCCTCAATGGTTCAATACAAATTCCGCGGTATTGATTAACGCCCACAAAACATCCTCGGTCGCTAGCCGCCGAGTGTATTCGTCGGCTGCTGTATACGTAGTTAACGCGTCCTCTCGTTCCGTCACTGACGGGAGACGGGACAACGTGACAAGATACAGTTCGTCCACGATTTCGCTCGGCGAGAGCTTACTACGGACAAGCCGATCCACGCGTCCAAGCGGCGATTGAATTTTAGCGTTTACCAAAGGTGCATTCATTAAGTGCAGCACTTGAGCCAGACTGGTGTCCATCGTTCGCTCACAGTCGCAAACGGTCTTCCGTTCAGGACGGCCGAAGATGTCGAGGAATCCGGACGGCAGCCGATTGTTCCACACTTCTACCGCGCGAGTCCCCGGCGGCATCCCGTCAAAGGACTCCGGCACACCGGTCGCATCGCACACTGCGTCCAGAAGAACCTCGGCCGCTAGTCGCTTCCGATACGCGCGAGAGAAATTGTCATTGTCGCGGATGTTCCAGCGGTTGGGCAGCGACGAAAGGCCATACACCTTGGCGGAAGTGATCGTGCGAATCAGATGCTTCATGTCGAAATCGCGCTCAACAAAGTCGCCTGCCAACGCGTCCAATAACTCTCCATTGGTCGGCGGATTGGTGTCGCGCATGTCGTCGATCGGATCCACCAGCCCCACGCCCATGAAATGTGCCCAAACGCGATTCACCAACGTCCTCGCAACGAAAGGATTGTCGGGACGCGTCATCCAGTCGGCGAGATGTCGTCGGCGATCGTCGGCCACGTCAATTTCCAAAGGCTCACCACCTAGCACTCGTGGCAAGACGATTTCGGCAGTTAGCGGATGCTTCACATCTCCACGAGCCGATGCGAACAAAAGTTCCTCGCCCTCGTCACCCTTCTTACGGGTCAAACGAGGAAAGAACGCCGCTAATCCATAGAACTCATCTTGCCCCCATTTCTCATAGGGATGGTGATGACATTGAGCGCACTCGAGCCGCACACCTAGAAAAATCTGGCTCACCGCAATTGTCAAATCATTGGGCTTATCAAAAGCCTTGTAGAAATTCGTGGGCTGTTCGCGATAAGTGCTCCCCTGAGCTGTTATCAAACGACGCACGAATTCGTCGTAACGCATGTTGTCTCGAAATGCGTCCCGCAGCCAAGCATCGAACAACTGTGCATTCTTGGCGCCCAAGGTCTCGGAGTTGACCTTGAACAAGTCGGCCCATTTCAACGCCCAATAGTCCGCGTATTCATTTCGACCAAGCAAGTCGTCGACCAATCTCTGCCGCTTGTCAGTGGTCGCGTCGGCGAGAAACATTCGCGTCTCTGCTAGTGTCGGCAAGCGTCCAACGCAATCGAGGAACACGCGTCGCACAAACGTCGAGTCATCGCATTCGGCGGACGGTGCCAAACCTAACCGTTGCCATTTCGTGGCGACCATTTTGTCGATAAAGTGGTCGGACTGCCACTCCGCTAACAGCTTCGCTATTTCGTCGCCGACCTCATTCATCGGTACCGTAATTCGACAGCCTGCAACGTGTCCCATATAGTTCGCCATCACCGTTGACTCGCCGCCGAGATCTGTCGTCTTAGCGACCCCTCCTGCATCGACCTCGGTGAGAGCCTCGGCGTTGGTCGTATAAGTAGCAAGATTAGTAACGTCGCGCGTGCTACCATCGGAATACGTGGCCGTGACCGACAACTGTTGCGAGTCGTGTCGCCCAAGCGTTCGCGATGTCGGTAGCATGGCGATGCCGATCAAGCGGGCATCGCCAGCTTCGCCGAACGGCATCCCCTGCCGGATCCATTGCAACAACAATCGATACGCGCGGGAGTCTTCGTCAAAACGCTGTCCGCCGCCATGAGCGACGCGATTGGTGGCCTTCGCCAGCACGAGTGATTTCTCTGGAGCGGCCGGGAAGACGCGTCGCCCGCGACTTTCAATCGTCAACGCCTGATGATCAAAGGCGGGATCGAATCCAAACAGGGACAACTTAAACCCTTTTCGACCGGCTTGCTTTCCATGGCAGCCGCCCGAGTTGCAGCCAGCGCGTGTCAACAGCGGCACGATGTCGTTGGCGAAATTCAACTTCTTGTTTTCGACGACGGTCTGCGCATTCGCACATTCGCCGCTAGCCAAGGCGGCGGCCAGAAAACAAAGAACAGTCAAACTCATTCGATTGCGAACCATAACGCTCTTCCGTACGGAGGACTCTCAGTCGCGTATTCTAGCAGCTACTCATGCACATGCGAAACATTAGCTGATTCTTCCCTCGGGTCCGTCGCTCCACAGTGCAATTATTGAAGTTAGTCTCACACAGAGCCGCAAAGGATGAAGTTATTGGGAACGCTGACTCAGAAGTCCGCAACGGCCGTCGTCGGCTTCGTACCACTCCCCAATCGCGAAGTGCTTTTGCGATCGACTATGCAGCCTGGAAGTCAACAGCGAGATTCAATTCTCTTAAAGCAAGAGTACGGAATTTTCTCTCGCGTGAGTTACAGCTACTATAGAATCTACTTATGAACTGCGGCACTGCGGCCAGTCGAAATTCAAGTCGAAATTCAAGTCGAAATTCAAGTCGAAATTCAAGTCGAAATTCAAGTTGATTTATTGGAACACATGATGATAGCTAGTTCATCGCAACGCTGCTTGGTAACTGTGTTACTCTTGGTTATCGCATCGACAGAATCCAACGCCCAATCGAAATGGGTGAAGAAGCCTTCCCAAGAATTGCTCGACACCACTCCAGGCTTGCTGCACGAGACATTCGAAAGTGACTCGATGAAGACCACCGTCGGCTATTCAGTAGTTTTGCCGCCGAGTTACAAGACCGGCACACAACGGTATCCAGTCGTCTATTGGCTTCACGGTGGTGGAGGGAACGAATGCTCGAGTCTTTACACTGCGAAGTCGTGGCTGGAACTTTATGAGAAGAAGCAAGCGAGCGAAGTAATCCTCGTCTATCCCAGTGCTTTTCGTTCCGGATACATGGACCATCACGATGGCACGATCATGGTCGAGTCGATGATAATCCGCGAATTGATTCCGCGGATCGACGCACGTTTCCGAACAATTCCAACCCGCGCAGGTCGCGCTGCTCACGGGTTCTCGATGGGATCCAGTGGTTCATTAAAGTTCGTTTTTAAATACCCGCAGTTGTTTTGTGCGGCAGTTGCCTACGGTGGCGGAGCGGTTGATTTGGCAAACACGAAAAGCAAATTCATCCTGGATATTCTGCAACGGAACCTGAACTCCGACGCCGAGTTGATAAGGCAAAACAACACCTACCACTACCTCGAGAAAAACCAGGAAGTAACGCGTCAAAATGGCCTTGAAATCTTGCTGATTTGCGGCGCAGACGACTCGTGGCGAGAATCGGCCGAGACATTTCTCGCTGCTCTACAAAAGAGCAAGATTCCCTGCCAACTGAAACTGGTTCCCAAAGTTGGGCACAGTCTTCGCGGAATGACCGCAGCGGAGGGCGTTGCCGCAGCGATGTTCCAAGACCGCATGTTTCGGGCAGCGCCTTAAATCCAACAGCGCGAAGTGCCGAATTGAAAACCCGCAGTGCCGAACAAGAAGTAGTATTGGTAGGATCGTGCCTGTCGACGTTCTCAAAACTATCATCGAAGCAAACCGCTAACGATACTACACGTGAAATGCCTTGCTTTGAAAACCATTGATTTCTAAAACGTACGTCAAAAGTGACGTACGTCACGTTTGACGTACAATCCCCACCGATTGCTTGGCGGAAGCTAACGGCTAGTCGCCCTAGGTCGCTACGCTCGCTAATCCAGTTCGATCGTTTCTTTGTATTCGGGAATCGTCACGTCCCAGCCGAGGTCATCGACGATAGTTTGCCGGAGCGCTTTGGCGCATTCCTCCTCGCCGTGAGTCAGGAATACTCGTCGCGGTGCTTCGGAAATACTCGTCAGCCATTTCATCAACGCAGATCGATCGGCATGCCCCGAGAATCCAAATATCTGACGAACTTCGGCTTTGACATCGTGCAATTGACCGTGGATCCGCACGCGCTTATTGCCTTCCAAAATCTGTCGCCCGAGAGTTCCACGTCCTTGATAGCCGACGAACAGAATGGTTGAGTTGCGGTCTTCGATGTTGGCGCGCAAGTGATGCTTAATTCTCCCGGCCGTACACATTCCCGCTGTGGCCATGATGATGCACGGCCCTTTGTTGTTGCGGATCGCCTTCGAGTCGTCGACCGATCGACACATTTTGAGTCCCGGGAACTGCAGTGGCGGTTCTTTGTCCAATATCTTTTTCCACGTCTCGTCGTCGAAGTAGTCGCGATGCTTGCGAAAGATCTCCGTAACGTCGACGGCCATTGGGCTATCGAGGAAAATCGGGATATCGGGAATTTGATCGCGGTGAACGAGTGTACTGATGTAGTACATCAATTCTTGAGCTCGCTCGACCGCGAAAGTGGGTATGACAACATTGCCACCGCGGCGGACCGTCTCATTGATGATCGTCTCGAATTGCGTTTCCAGCTCGCCGCCGTCGGTATGATCTCGATCGCCATACGTCGATTCCATCACGACATAGTCCGCTTCTTGAAACAGAGTCGGGTCGCGAATGATTGGTTTGTTCCATTGCCCGATGTCCCCCGAGAAAATCACTCGCCGAGTTTTATCGTCTTCGGTAATTTCCATGGAGATCATTGCCGAGCCAAGGATGTGACCCGCTTCGTGAAACCGCGCCTTGATTGCGGGCGTGACCTGGTAGTCGTGTTCAAATTTGACTGCTTTGATAAGCGGCAAAGTTTTCTCGACGTCCTCGATATCGTAAAGAGCTTGCTCGGGGTACTTCCCCTTGCGCCCTTCCCGATTGTGGCGTTTCCTTTTGTACTTGGCATCTTCCGTTTGGATCTTGGCGGAGTCGCGGAGCATCACGGGCAACATATCGGCGGACGGTTCGGTGCAGCGGATCGAGCCGCGGAAGCCCTCCGCCGTCAGCCTGGGCAGCAAACCACAATGATCAATGTGGACATGAGTCAGCAGCAACGTCTTGATTAGCTTGGGAGAAATTGGGGAATTGGCCCAGTTGCGAATCTGGAATTCGCGTTCCTGGAACATGCCGCAATCAACCATAATGAACTCGCCCCCTGCCTCGACGCAGTAGCGAGATCCCGTAACTTGTCGATTCGCGCCCAGAAAGTGGATCTTCATTTATTCCTCCGTGATGCTGCATCATAAACTTTGCGCCCCGGCGAACTTTAAGCTAATAACCGACAGCGCCACCATCTTTCCTCGGCTCACTGGCCCCGTGAAGGCCACCGTTTTTCGTGTCCAACTCCTGCTCTATAAAAACATTTTGAGTTAGCGATTGAGGACTGCGGCCACTGCCGTTGAGTCCGTATAGTTTCTTCGTTTTGCTGTCCCAATAGATGACGGAAACGTCTCCACCGATCCCGCAGCTCATCGGCTCGACAACGCTGAGCATGGCATTGACTGCGATGGCGGCGTCGGCAGCATTCCCACCGGCTCGGAGGATGTCGATTCCCGCCTGGGCAGCCAACGGGTGATTAGTGGCAACCATTCCATTTCTCGCCAAAGTGGCCGAACGGCTTTGATTCGGCACCCCGACGGTGCGGTGATAGCCAGCACGCGGCTTGGGGACATGGAGACTCTAGGAA
>JBLHLE010000072.1:0-12791 GCA_047620805.1 Pirellulaceae bacterium | reverse complement strand
AGCCAACGCGACCAGATTCTCCTTAGCCAGTAGCTGGGCGAGTGACTCGACGGGGACTGCATCCTTTGCCGAAAGTCCTTTGATCGAAAGTTCGTGAATCGACCAGAACTTATTGCCAGAGCTGCCAGTCTGCGTGATGCGAATGTATTTTGCCGGTTCCACGCTATTCAATTCGATAACCGTTACGGCTTCCGAGCCTCTCCCTTCGGCAACTTTTTCACTCCACTGCTTTCCATCGTTCGACATGTGAACGACGTAACCGCGAGGGTAGTCATCATTGGAACCGCGTGTGTCTAAGGTCAGCGACAGTACCTTCGTTGGTTCCAGTAATTCGATTTGAAATTGCATTCCGGGGGTTTGCGCGGCTGCCGAGTCCCAGCGAGTTCCCGGGTCTCCATCGGCCGCTGCGGCTGTCTTGCTTTGACCGTGACTGCTGGACAGTTTCCAGGCAGAGCGATTGTCGAGCGGTGGCGGATCGAACCTCTTCAGTTCGCGTAGCGTCCACGGGCCAATGCGACTCTTGGATTCTTCGCGGATTCGTTTCACGTCGGAGGCCTCGACCAGCGGTGCTTTATTTTCCCATGTGTTGCGCACGTAGTTAGCAACGTCGGCGATCCATTGGTCGTCGTTCGCGCCCATTGGCAACATGAGACCAGCTGAAAACGTCTTGTCATCCACGGGACCAATCAGCCCGTTGAGGAGAATTCGAGTCAATCTTTCTTTGTGTCCCACGACGCGAGGGGAACCGGCCAGGGGAGGCGCGAGCATTAGATCCTTCTTGTCCGGGGAGGGAAGGCCTTTGCCGTCCGGGCCGTGGCACGTGATGCACAGTGTCGTAAATGTTGTTTTGCCGTGCAGCATCGACTCTGCCAACACCGCATTACGGCGGCGTACTTCTTCGATTCGTTTTCGTTCCGCCAAGATGGCAGCCATCTTGGAGCGGAATTGATTCGCAATACTAGAGACGGCAGGGTTGTCTTGATTTGTTGCAATTATCTCGTTCGTGATAGCTTCGGCGTCCGGATGACCGCCTCGACTGACCGACAGGACGACTTGGATTGCGACGTCGGGAGTCGCGTCCTTGGCCAGCGTTTGAATTTGCTTATCAAACGAACGGTCTTTTTCCATTGGCCCTTCGCTGATTCGCATTGCGGCGGCTCGAACTCGGCTGTCGGAATCGGCCATGCCATCCAGGATCACTTCGTTGCTGACGGCGTCGAGTCCTTCAAGGGTCCAAAGGGCGTGCAATTTCCCAAGTGGATTCGTGCCGCTGCGAACAAGTTGCTCAAGCGCTGGCACGATGGACTTGTCACCGTGCAAAATGATCAGCTTCTGTGCTTCGCTGCGCCACCAGCCGTTGGCGTGAGAAAGGTGTGCGAGGAGCTGAGCTGGTGTCTCATCCAGCATTTTCGGTTGTGGTCCGCGTTTTGTAGTCGTGTGGTCAATGCGGTAGATGCGACCCCGTCCAATGTTTTTGTCGAGTTCGTATTGTTGAACGATTCCGCGCAGATACGAACCATTTCGGACCCAGTTACCTTCTTGAATAATGCCGCGATACATATCGACAATGTAGAGGCAGCCATCGGGGCCAGTCGCGCTATTCGTGGGACGAAAGTTGGGATCTCGCGAGGCGATAAACTCTTTTCTGTCGTAGGCATTGGAGACGACGATCTTGCCACGGTCATTGTTGACCTTGGCTCGGCGGATCAAGCGACCGACGGGTTCGCAAATGAATAGGTCACCCTTGGCATCGTTTGGCAATCGGTCGCCACGATAAATTGACTGGCCACAACTGGCCGTAAAGTGATTCAATGTGTTGTCGGCACGCAGGCGACCTCGACCACCTTGCGTATCTGGAACACTATCGATTGGAAAGACTTCCCGGAAACCGGCGGCTTGCTCGCCAGGCAAAGAAATGTTTCCGTAGACCAGCGGTTGCTGGAAATCCATTGCCGGGTTTTCGCCGCCGGCAGTCGAATAAAAGACGCGGCCCACGTCATCGTGCGTCAAGCCCCACTGACCAGAACCTGCGGGCAGTTTCTCGCGAACCACCGTTCCATTGGTAAAACGATAGCGGTGATTGGAGTAAGTCGTGTAGAGCCAGTTGTCGATGTTCCAAATCAATCCGCTTGGCTGGTGTTCGAGATTTCCGCCTCTATTTCCACCTTCGTGCCACATCTCAACTTTGTCCGCGACGCCGTCGTTATCGGTGTCCTGGTAGCTTTTCAAGTCGAGCGTGTTCGTTTCACGAATGATCACTCGATCGAGCAACGGTAAGATCATGCGAGGTAAAGACAAGTTGTCTGCGAAGACGGTATGCTTGTCGTAGACGCCATCGCCGGTGGTGTCTTCATGTCGCGAAACTCGACTCGTCGCAGCCAGTTGGTTCTGGCCGTCGATGTCCTGCATGTACGTCCGCATTTCCACAACATACATGCGGCCATTGCCATCCCACGCGACAACCGTCGGTTCGTGAATAACGGGTTCGGTTAGCACGGGAGTCATGCTGTAGCCGGCTTGAATCTCCGTCACTTTAAGGAACTCTTCTGGCGAAAGCGGGGGAGCTTTCGGACTCTGTTCCTCCGCAAGTAGTTGCGAGGATAGGCAAAGGCCAATGGTCAGAAGGATAGCGACGCGGAAGTGTCGATACATGAGGGGTCTCAATTCGAGGCGCATTTCGCGGCAGGAGAATTTAAGGGGGGATTGGGTGAGTATAGGCAGAGACATGCGCGTTTTCAATGCGAGGATGTTATTGAAAACGCGTTGTTAAGTCTTCTTAGCGCGATCGCAGGTAGCGCAGATCGCAGGTAGCGCAGATCGCGACGCGCAGATCGCGACGCGCAGTTGCGTCTGGAAATCAGCCTGCCAGTCGATAGGGACAGCCAAGTCAATCGACTCTGCCAGTAAATTACTTGGGGTCTGAGCCGAATTTCGATTGGATTGGGTGGCTTGCTCACGACCGCCAGCGGGATTCCCTAGGTTTTTAGCAAGTTTCGCAATACCGTGTGTAAGATGCCACCGTTGCGATAATAATCCATTTCTACAGGAGTATCGATTCGAACATTGGTTGGGAATTGCTTAGTGCTTCCGTCGGCTGCCGTCGCGGTAACATTGAGTTGGCTGCGAGGCTGAAGCGAATCATCAAGATTTTCGATCTCGAAGGTTTCTTCGCCTGTGAGGCCAAGCGACTGCCACGATTGCCCAGCGGCGAATTCCAGTGGAAGAACGCCCATGCCGACGAGGTTGCTGCGGTGAATTCTTTCGTAGCTGGTAGCGATGACAGCTTTGACGCCCATTAAGTAAGTACCTTTAGCGGCCCAGTCGCGGCTGCTGCCGGTTCCGTATTCGGCACCAGCGAGCACGACCAACGGAACGCCTTCTTCTTTGTACTTCATGGCAGCGTCGTAGATCGACAACTGCTCGCCAGCGGGGAGGTGTCGAGTCACTCCGCCTTCCGTGCCCGGCGCCAGCTGGTTGCGGATGCGAATGTTGGCGAAGGTTCCCCGCAACATGACGCGGTCGTTTCCGCGACGCGAGCCGTAGCTGTTGAAGTTTTTAGGACTGACGTCGCAGTCTTGCAAGAATCGTCCGGCCGGGCTGTCTTTGGCAATTGCACCGGCGGGAGAGATATGGTCTGTCGTAACAGAATCGCTCAGGAGTGCGAGTACTCGGGCTCCCGAAATCGGTTGGATCGGTTGCACTTCCCGGGTGATGTCGACGAGGAACGGAGGCTCCTGAATGTAGGTGCTGTCGTCGTTCCACTGGTAAATGTCCCCTTCGCCAACGTCGATCGCATTCCAGCGTTCGTTGGAATCGAACGCGGAGCTGTATTGGGTCCTAAACATGTCGGAAGTGACACAGGAGTCGATGACGGTTTGAATTTCGTCCTTCGTTGGCCAAAGTTCTTTCAGGTAGACGTCTTTGCCGTCGCGGTCTTGACCGAGCGGTTCGGTTGTCAAGTCAACTGTTGTACTGCCAGCGATCGCGTAGGCGACGACCAGTGGGGGCGATGCCAGGTAATTTGCTTTGACCGCTTGGCTGACCCGTCCTTCGAAGTTGCGGTTTCCGCTGAGGACGGAGGACACGACCAAGTCGCCCGCTTCGATGGCGTTGGCGACCGCTGCAGGCAGTGGTCCACTGTTACCAATGCAAGTGGTGCAACCGTAGCCGACGGTGTGGAAGCCGAGTTGCTGCAGTGGTTCGGATAATTCCGCGCGATCGAGGTAGTCGGTTACGACTCGCGAGCCAGGAGCCAAGCTAGTTTTTACATAGGAGGGAACTGTGAGTCCGCGTGCGACTGCTTTCTTGGCCAAGAGGCCGGCGGCCAGCATCACGGAGGGGTTGCTGGTGTTAGTACAACTGGTAATCGCCGCGATTACGACGGCCCCGTGCCCTAGATCGAAACTGTCGCCGTTGTTTTCCACGGTAGCCGTTCGGGATAACGCGGCTTCGTCGAGAGCAAAACCTCGTTCGCTTACCGGCGCTTTCAGGGATTCTTGGAACCCCGCTTTCATGTGTGCCAAAGCAACGCGGTCCTGGGGACGTTTGGGGCCCGCCAGCGATGGCTCGACGGTGCTTAGGTCCAACGAGACTTGAGAAGTGAATTTCGGAATTGGGCTGTCGTCGGTGCGGAACAGGCCTTGCTCTTTGCTGTAGCGTTCCACCAACTGCACTTCATCTTCTGTGCGACCCGTTCGACGCATGTAGTTCAGCGTTTCTTCGTCCGTTGGGAAGAAGCCCATGGTGGCGCCATACTCGGGCGCCATGTTGGCGATCGTCGCGCGATCGGCGAGTGACATATGGGAAACACCGTCACCGCAGAATTCGACGAACTTTCCAACGACTCCTTCTTTACGCAATATTTCGACGACTGTCAGAACCAGATCAGTGGCAGTGGCACCTGCGGGAAGTTGTCCGGTTAACTCGCAGCCGACAACTTCGGGCATGAGCATGTAAATCGGCTGTCCCAGCATTACGCCTTCGGCTTCGATACCGCCCACACCCCAACCTACAACACCCAGACCATTGATCATCGTTGTATGGCTGTCGGTTCCGACCAAAGTATCCGGTATGGCGACCGGTCCTGCGGCGTCTTCGCGAAGGAACACGCCTTTGGCGAGGAATTCCAGATTCACTTGGTGAACGATCCCAACGTTTGGTGGAACGACGCGGAAGTTGTCGAATGCCTTTTGGCCCCAGCGAAGAAATTCGTATCGTTCTTTATTGCGTTCGAACTCGAGGTCGACGTTGGCTTGCAAGGCGCCGCTACTGCCGAAACTATCGACTTGGACCGAGTGGTCGATGACGAGATCGACGGGGATGAGCGGATTGATTTTCTTGGGGTCGCCATTGAGTCGTACCATGGCGCTTCGCATGGCAGCTAAATCGACTACCGCTGGCACGCCCGTAAAGTCTTGCAAGACGACGCGAGCAGGTTTAAACGGAATCTCAACCTTCGCTGGAGAGGCCGCCTCCCAGCTGGCAAGATTGCGAACATCGTCTTCTGTGACGACGAATCCATCGCAATTACGGAGTACAGATTCAAGCAATATTCGAATGGAGAACGGCAGGAGTGAGGGATCGCCCAGTCCCGCTTCTGTCAGTTTTGAAAGTCGGTAGATGCCGGCTGTTCCGCTGCCAGTGTCAAACGTACCACGAACGCCAAACGGATCAAAACTGCTGCCATTCGTTCCAGCTTCGCTCATCGATTGTAACTCTCTTCTGCAAATGGAGATAGGGATGGACGAATGCGAGACGTCGCCAGAAGTCACGCACTCAGAAGACCCCGCAAGTGTAACGTATTTCTCTTTCTTCGACCATCCAGCGATCGCCGGGAGCAACGGCGGCTGATCAAGTTCGGTTGCCGGCGTCGAACCCAAAAAGAAACGCGAGAATTGCACGAACAATCAGGCTGCGTCTCGAACGATTGATTCAGTTAGGGGCCAGCCGATTTGGGTTAGGGGGCGTCGCTGTAAACTACTATAATGCCGCGCAAACACTACCCTCAGATCGGCAGGTGCTATCCATGACGAATATTGACCAATTTGAAAGCGTCTTCAAATCGGCTGACAAAACGCCTTTTGCTCACGAATCGATCAAGATCACTCGGGGCCTTATTGTAACCGACTTGCCCTCGGGCCAAGTTAGCGACTTCGTTTCCGCCTGCCGGAGTTTTACCGCTTCGCTAGGCGACATCCAGTGGCAGGTTGCCGCCGATGAAGACTTGCCGACGGTCCCAGCGATGCTCGAGATGATCGAGCGGCAAGCTCCCGAAGTAATTGTCATCTATCGAAATCTATTCGTTTCGGCAAGCGAGCATCCGTACAGTCTCGGTGCATATGTCGATGTGGTAACTCAGGCCACAGACATACCCGTTCTATTGCTTCCACATCCGGAGACTATTCGCGCAAAACCCGAGTTACTCGGCTCAATCGATACGGTAATGGCAGTTACCGACCATCTCGCTGGCGATCACCATCTCGTGAGCTATGGCTGTCTGCTTACGCCCAAGACAGGAAACCTTGTTCTGGCTCACATCGAGGACGATTCGATCTTTCAACGCTACATGGACATCATCGGGAAGATTCCCAATTTGGACACCGATGTCGCGCGTCACGATATTCTTGCTCAGCTTTTGAAAGAGCCGACTGACTACATTCAGTCATGTCGCGAGGTCTTTGCTGAAGAGGGAAAGTTGATGACGGTTGAGAGCGTCGTCAGATTGGGTTGCCGAATGAAGGACTACAAAAAGCTACTGTTCGAACATAAAGTTGACTTAATGATTCTCAATACCAAGGACAACGAGCAGCTTGCGATGCATGGAGTCGCTTATCCGCTTGCGGTCGAGCTCCGCGAAACTCCGTTGTTACTGCTGTGACGCTCCTGCACCAATCGAATCGCCATCAAGATTTGTCACCCAACGACGTTCGGACTCAAAAAAGCTGATTGGAAGGTAAGGAAACCATGGGATCTGTGTTAATCGCATCTGCGGCCCCTGTCGCCACTCACGTTACTTTTATTTTTGTCGCATTGCTCGTCGGGCTTATTCTCTGTCTCGCAATGGAAGAGAAAATACATGCTAAGAAATCCATAATCGCTGGCGTGTTCGCCGTCGTCTGTTTGCTGCTGGGCGCTGTTTTTGACATTCTTCCATTCGACAAGGTCGTTGTCGGCAGTCACGAAGTCGTCGAACATGGTGGGCTGCAAGGGGAAGTGGTTTTCGAGGACGACGAACATCTCGAGCACGTCGATCTAGGGCCAGTTGAGGTGGCCGAGCCAACAGAACCAGAGGGAAGTGAACCACAGGGAAGTGAACCAGAGGGAAGTGAACCAGGGGGAAGTGAAAATGTGGGCGACGACAATAAGGTGGTCGCCAATGCTGAAAAGCACGACGAAAAGCACGACGAAACTCATCGGCCTCGTCAGGTTCACGTGGATGGCCATCGACTCGATATGCCCGTTTTCATCCCCGGGATTGATTGGGGAGTGATCGCAATAATTCTCGGGTCTAGTCTGTTTGTCGATGTGACAAGTCGCTCGGGGCTGTTTTCGTGGATTGCAATTAAGGTGACCAAAGCATCTCGCGGTGACCCGCTTGTGCTATTGGTATTTTACGGACTGATGACAGTCGCATTTTCGGCGGTATTAAACAATGTCACGGCCATGATAATCGTTGGCTCGTTGACAGCAGTTTCGCTGCGCAAGCTAGGGCGCAACGACAAGCTGCTCGGCTTCTTGCTAATCGAAGGCTTGCTGACGAATGTCGGAGGTCTTTTGACTCTTATCAGTTCCGTTCCGAACATTATCGTCGGCTCTGCCGCGAAGATTAGTTTTGTGGAGTTCTTTGTCAAGGCAAGTCCCTACGTCTTGGTGACGACGGTAGTGACGATTTTCATGGGAGCGATTCTGTGCGATATCAAGCGTCTTGTCGGGGAGGAGGCGAAAGAGAAGTCGCTGAAATTGGTGGCTAGTTTCGACGAGAATGATGGCGTCGACAGCTGGGCGTTTTTCAACTTCGCCGGAGCGATGCTGGTCCTTTTTGTAATTTTCATTGCAACCACGTCGATCTTGCCTGCTGGCATTAAGCATCTTGGAATGGGAT
The DNA here is from genome assembly GCA_047620805.1 of Pirellulaceae bacterium. Classification (GTDB taxonomy): domain Bacteria; phylum Planctomycetota; class Planctomycetia; order Pirellulales; family Pirellulaceae; genus JBLHLE01. Next base: position 4,690 of record JBLHLE010000072.1, on the reverse strand, counting down.
TTATTGCGCTCAGTTTCGCTGCCATCATGCTGTTGCGATACAAATCGGAAGTCGATCAGTTCTATCGAGCAATTGATTGGGATCTGCTCGGATTCTTCATGGCCCTGTTTGTCGTGATCTATGTGATGGAGCACGCGTCCGTGCTGAACTTGATCGGGAGTGGACTTCAGCAAGTGCTGCACGACATTAAGTCGCCGGTTGCTGGTTACCAAGATGCCAGCTTGATGTTGGTCGGCGCTGCTGGCTTTAGTAGCGTCACGGACAACATTCCATTGGCCGCGATGTTGGCGAATATTTTGCATGAACTCGAAACGCCGCCGAGTTCTGGTCTTTGGTGGTCGATCATCTTTGGCGCTAATCTCGGTGGGAATCTGACGCCCATCGGCTCCGCGTCGACTTTGGTCGCGGTCACGATCATGCACAAGCACAAATTGGAAATGTCATTCGTTCGTTTTGTTGTCACTGCATTTCCCTATGCAATAGTGCAGTTGATTCTGGCCATCATCTACGTACTGCTGTTCCTACGGTAGTTTGGGCTGACATGCGACTTTAATGCCATGATTAACCGGACTAACCAATCCAGGCTTCCTCGAATTGCGATTAGAGTACGCGATGTTTTGGTCGGAACGGTGAAGAGTTCGCTTCTTGCCCTCAGTAGGAGATGTCCCCGAACGGAGCGGTGTGGCCGAAAATTCTTGGTTTTTTGAGGCGATTGTGATAATATTGTGAGAAATCCGCTGCCCTGTTTCGCGGCTGGTATTTGGTTGAGTGCGAAAGCTCAATCAGTTCAGTTGTTCGGGGCCAATCACTTCGATCCACTTTTGTCCGTCCCTGATAGTTGGATTCTGTCGGATACTGTCGGAAACGGACGGACGGTCGAAGCAGGTGCGAAACTATGCTGCCTGATCGCGATAGATACGGCCTTCACTCTCTGCTCAATATGCTGATCCATATGGACGGCAATCTAGGATTTGACCCCATTAATCAGCGACTCAAATGGGCGGTTCGTCGCGCGGAGGAATATGTGCGTGCCGAGGAGTATTCGGAAGCCGTGACATGTTTGCGGCAAGTGGCAGAGAAGATGGTGAAGGAGGCCAAGGTAGAGGTCAATACCGGGCTTACTAAAATCAATAAGATGCCGCGAATTACTTTGGACCTCTTTACTCCCAAGGCAATCGATTTGACCTACGGACTCGGACCGGCACTCTTAAGTTTGTTTGAATACGCCATCGCCAACGTGGCTTCGACGCGAGTCCAAATTGGCGAAGATCGTGAGCAGAGAATCATCGTTTTGGTCTTTGATCGGTTGGAGTGTCCCGGCCTCAACGTACTTGATCTCACGGGCAAGCCGAAGCGTGCGCATGTCCGCATCCCCGCTATCGATATCTCTGGGCATGGTGGTATTGCCACGGGGGCCAATTTGCAGGTGCGTCACGCTGGCTGGGCTTTGGCTGAGGTCGGCTTGTTCGACTTTAATCCACATGCTGATGAGATAGTCGCCCAGGCCACCTATCAAGTGTTTAAGAACAATGGATGGACTAGACCAGCGACTGACTTTGCATCGCGCATCGGTGAGGCGACGAAAGTACGGATCATTTTCCGCAGTTTACCCCGCGAAGTTTTCGCGCGCCGAATCGAAGTTCCCGATTGGGTAAGTACACTGTTCACCGACCTCGGCAGTTATGCGGTCCCGCAGTTGGTCGCCCCCGATTCATTGCATCCGAGCGAGGAAGCGGTTTATCAGTTTGGTGGTGGGATCGAAGATTACGGACCGCGTTCCCAATACGTGATGTACGCGGGAAAGTCGACCTCCATACCGCAGGAATCGCAGCAACCAATCACGAATTACATCTTTCATCCCGCCTTGGGTAAGGGCAAAGAAGAGTACGTCATTCCAGAAACGAAACTGCGATTGCGATTGCGGATGAACAAGGATGTTCGGCGTCTCATTCCGCGACCAGTAGGCGTAGCGCCAACAGACAAGGAACAGACATCGGTACAGACATCGGAACAGACATCGGAACAGACATCGGTACAGACATCGGTACAGACATCGGTACAGACATCGGAACAGACATCGGAACAGACATCGGAACAGACTGATGAGAGAATGTCGCGAGATTCCGAGGCCGCTACCCAAACGCAAGCTCCGGGAATGACGGCGACCGAAACAGTGCCCGACATTGAGTCTCCAGCGACTGATTTTCTCAACTTGTCAAAAGGATACAAGTTCAAAGTTGCAGACGAGGATCGAGTCTACCACGATGTCGGCGCCGATGGCTCGATTTTGGAGGCTGATGATCCATCGTATCGCGGAATTCTAGTAACGATTGATGATGTTACAGCTGAAGGGACGGAGGTCACCGTTCGTTATCATTTGTCCGTGCAGCAAGAAGAAATGCTGCATACCAACACTCGCGAGCTTGCCCGGGCACATCGTATTGCGGAACCGAGGATGTCAGCGTGCAAGTTAGCCCGTTTCGAATTTGTCGGGAAGCCAATTCACGGTGGGCCAAGGGACACCCGCGATTACAAGATTAACCTAATGTTCGGTCGGGAGTTGATGGTCGTCGTAACTTATAAATTTGATAGCGGGCAGCTGAGCGCGATTGCCGAATCGTTGTAGAGGATTAAAGCGATTCAAGTGCGGCTAAGATTTCCCGCTCGCCCGAAATTGGGCTTTGGCAAGCAAAGCTCTCGCAGACATAGAGCGTGACGTTACCGTCGACCATGTTTTTCCCGGATAGGAGAGCGGCGAGGTGCGGGGAATGATCTTGGGGCTGATCTTGGGAATGATCTTGGGGCTGATCTTGGGGCTGATCTGCGGTGGACCGTTCGCTGCGGAATGCCAAAACGGATTCGGGCGAGAAACGACGGCGGAGCGCCTGCAAAACATTTTGCGTCGCTTTGTCCTCTGCGTTGCCAATGACCACCATTTCTCGCGTCGGTCCCAGTAGAAAATCGGCAGCGACCAACATTTGACCTGCGGCCGAGGGATGGCGCAAGATAATGGGCAACGCGTTCTGGATTGTGGCTGCAGCCGCATCGACTAGCGTTTGATTTCCAGTGAGTTTTCCAAGTCGCAAGAGACTGGTTGCTGCCATCGAACTGCCGCTTGGGACACTGCTGTCGTGGACGTCTTTGTTGCGCGTGATAAGTTGTTCATGGTCGTCGGCAGTGTAGTAGAATCCGCCCCGAAGTTTGTCGGCGAAATGCTCCATTACCGTGTTGGAGAATTCCACTGCCAAGTCTACCCACTGCTCGTCGAAGGTGGCTTCGTAGAGTGAGACGAGCGCATTAATGAGATAAGTGTAGTCGTCCAGGTAGGCGTCAAATTTGGCTTGGCCTTGTCGCCAGCTGTGCAGTAGTCGTCCGTCTTGCCGTCGCATGTCACTCAGCACGAACTGCGTTGCCGCAATCGCCGCGTCCAAATACTTTGGCTCTCGCAAGATGCCGGCTGCACGCGCCATTGCGTCGATCATTAACGCGTTCCAACTGGCCAATATCTTGTCGTCTTTGTCGGGACGAATACGAGTGTCTCGAACTTCGAGGAGGCGTTGCCGCGATTCCTGAAGCTGCTGCAGTGTGCTGGTCACATCCCAACCCGAGCGTAGTATCAATTCTTCAATGGGGGCTTTTAGGTTGGGGATGTTTTGGCCTTCAAAGTTTCCCCGATCGGTAATGTCGTAGATCGTACAGAATTTCGTCGCTGCTTCGGCACCGAGAATTTCTGCGATTTCGTTTGGAGTCCACACATAGAATTTGCCTTCCACACCTTCGCTGTCCGCGTCCTCGGTGCTGTGGAACCCACCTCGCTCGTCAGTCATGTAAGCGAGAGTGTAGTCGAGGATTTCTCGCGCGACCTGGGCATAGAACTCGTTGCCGGTTGCCGAATAGGTATCGAGATAGGCACCGGCCAGGAGCGAGTTGTCGTACAGCATTTTTTCAAAGTGTGGAACGAGCCAAAAAGCGTCGACGGAATAGCGGGAGAATCCTCCACCGATGTGGTCGTAGATGCCGCCCCGAGCCATTTTGTCGAGGTTGAGTTTAACCATGTTCAGGTAGCGATCGTCTCTCTCTCGCTGCCAACAACGCAACAGTACCTGCAGGTCCATGCAGTGGGGAAACTTAGGAGCGGTGCCGAATCCGCCATTGGAAAAATCGAATAGATTTTCAAGCTCGGCAGCGGATTGCATGAGTAAGTCGACGCTCACTTGTCCTGCGTCGCTTTGTTCCTTACCGATGGCGTTGATTCTTCGAGTTATATCTTCGGAGTGCTTTTTTACCGCGTCGGGACGATTGCTCCAAGCGTCGTGGACTGCTTCTATCACTTGCGGGAAGCTGGGCATGCCCATTCGCGCGGTGGGAGGGAAATACGTGCCGGCGAAAAACGGTTTCAGATCGGGCGTGAGGAAGACGGACATGGGCCAACCTCCTTGTTTCGTCATCATTTGCACAGCGTTCATGTAGATTTGATCGAGGTCGGGACGCTCCTCCCGGTCGACTTTGACACAAACAAAACGACCGCGCAACTGTTCCGCAATCGACTCGTCTTCAAAACTCTCGTGTTCCATCACATGGCACCAGTGACAGGCGGAATACCCGATCGACAAAAAGATTGGTAGATTCTCGTTGCGCGACTTCTCCAACGCTTCCGGGCCCCAAGGGTACCAGTCGACTGGGTTGTTTT
>JBLHLE010000071.1:0-12816 GCA_047620805.1 Pirellulaceae bacterium | reverse complement strand
CTCAGATACTAGAGATAACGATCATGAAACGAAAACTCTTCCTGGTATTGGGCATTAGTATAACGCTGTTAGCTGCGGAATCTGCAGATGCCCGCGGAGTTCGCGGAGGAGGAGGAGGTGGTGGTGGTGGCGGGGCCCGTTCGATGCCCTCGCGTTCGATGCCCTCGCGTTCAATGCCCTCGCGTTCAATGCCCTCAAGGCCAAGTCCATCAATCAACCGCAGTCCTTCGATGAGTCGCAGTCCTTCGATGAGTCGCAGCCCATCGATGTCGCGGCCGACTCAGTCGTATAACCGACCGAGTCCATCATCACCCAACCGACCGAATTCATCGTCACTCAACCGACCGAATTCATCATCGCTCAATCGATCGCCGGGCTCGGCACAACGATCTCCGTCAAATCTATCTGGCGGGAATAATCTTGGGACGTTTCGACCTGGCGGCGGATCCAATCAGGCTGGCATTGGCTCTTTTCAAAGCAAACAAAACTACCAGCGTCCTTCCAGCAGTCAACTAAACGACTTCCTGAAGCTGCCAAGTGGAGGATCGAGTCGAGCGGGCGTTTCGAGCACAGCTCCTAAGACTGGAACGAAAACCTTTGAAACACAACGGGGCGGAAGCGTGACTGTCGGGCGCGGTGCAGGAAGCGCGACTACTCCCGGTGGCACTCAGGTCGGTGGTGCTGGTCGAGGTGTCGTGGTTGAAGGTGCAGGTGGCCAGACGCTTGCTAAAGGCTCTGGAGCGATTGGCGCCAGTGATGGAACCAACAAAGCGTTTGCAGGCGGAAGCCGAACTGGCGTACGTACTGCGGCAGGTGAATCGGCAGTCGTCGGTCGAGGAATTCGAGGTGCGACAGATGGTCAGAATTCGGTACTTCGAGGTGGCGTCGGTGGCGTTGCTCAAGATCGATATGGCAATACTCGCGCCGGTGTCGCCGGCGGAACGATTGCGACCGATGGCCGGAATGTTTACACCAGCAAGGGTGCGGTCCGAGCGATCCGCGACCCAGCCGGAAATATTGTGGCCACTGGACGAGGGCTGCAAACTTACAACGGTGCGATTATTAGCAATCGACAGGTCGTAGCCGTTCGAAGAGGATTCAATGGTTACGGATACTACTATACTCCTCGCTGGTATGCTCGATATCCAGGCGCTTGGTTGGCTGCGGGTGTCGTGGCGAACGCTTGGTGGAATGGCCCCTACTGGGATTCGGCAAGCGGCTATTGCGGATGCGAAGGTGACCCTGTGTCGTACGACTACGGCGAGTCACTGACGTACGAAGACGGCATGGTCTACGCTGGTGAAGAAGCAGTTGCGACGCAAGAGCAGTATGCGGACCAGGCAGCCGAAATTGCCGACGCTGGTACCGAAGCCGACAACGCAGATTGGTTGCCGTTGGGAGTATTTGCCGTCGTGAGCGAAGGTCAGGAAGCCAGTGACAAGATTCTGCAACTCGCCGTCAACAAGGACGGCGTGATTCGCGGCAATTTGCACGACAAGTTGACAGATCAAATCATTGCCGTCGTTGGATCCATTGATCGCGAATCGCAACGAGCCGCGTTCCGACCTGAGAATAAGGAATTCCCCGTCGCTGAGTGTGGACTGTATAACCTCACTCAAAGTGCGTTGAATATACTCGTTCATCTTGATGAGGGACAAACGGAACAACGATCGTTGATCCGGCTCGAAGAACCGGAAGAAGAGCAATAAGTGATATCGCGGCCACTTGATTAAATTCTAGCCAACGACGTCAGTCGAAGACTGGCGTCGTTTCGTTGACTCGTGCGAAGGTTCCTTCTTGAGAGCGACAATGCAATATCGCAGACCCTTTCGTCCACCGCTTTCACGCTCTAGAATCAACCACGAATTAAAGTCCGTCCACCCAACTACTTTTGCGAAACTCTTTTGGGTATCAAAATGACAATGAAATTCAGCCTTAGCAGTTCGATTCGGTGCGCAATGCTGCCGTGCGCGATCTTGCTCTGTGGATGTTCTGGCGCCACGGATCCATCAGCCGCAACCGAACTGCCTCGTCCAGTGTCCACCATTACCCTGCGGATCGAGGACCGATCTTCGGAGAGCCGTATCGCAGGTTCGGTTGCCGCGTGGAAGACCGAGGAACTCGGTTTCGAAGTCTCCGGTCGTCTGGAGTTCGTGATCGAACCAGAAGAGGACGTTGAAGGTCGTATTTTCAGTACGACGGGAACAGTCTCAAACACAGGCACTTCCGCACCCGTGCCCGGCGAAACAGGGCCGAGCGAAACGGCGCCTGGCCTAGCAGTGCCTGGCGAAGTTGCGCCCAGCGAAACGGTTCCCGCCGCACTGACACCAGTGTCCCCTGCGCCAGCGCCGGCGATCGACGCGTTCAAAGACTCCGGCACTGTACTGGCTAGAGTCGACGATACTCGCTACAAGCTGAACGTCGCCAGTGTTGACGCTCAGATCGAGACGTTGTCTAGACAGAAGGAATCGCAGCAAATTGAATTCGACGACCTTATTCCCGCACAGAAACTGGCGGCTGAGGCCGAACTCAACTTTCAAGAGTCGGAGATCGACCGCATTAAACCGCTGAAAGACAGTGGAGTTGTAACTCAAGCCGAATACGACCGCACTTTTGCGAATCGCGAGGCCGCGGCTGCCTCGGTCGCTCAAGTTCTCGCCAGTCTCCAAGCGAAGAAATCGGAGATCGCTTCAACGGCTGCGAAGATCTTGGAACAAAATCAAGCACTCAAGGAAGCGGAAAGGGATCTCGCCGATTGTGAGTTGAAATCGTCCTTCCGCGGACAGGTCGCTGAAGTTCATGTGATTCCCGGCGCCTATGTCGAACGAGGCCAACCGGTGGTTACCGTGCAAATGACGGATCCCATAAAGATCGAGTTCGAAGCTTCAGCCGCTACAACGAGGAAGCTGAACTATAGCGACTTGATTCCGATCCACGTCACGAATCCGGATGGCAAAGAAATCCAAATGAATGGATATCTCTACATGGTAGATCCCTCTGCTGACAGAGATACGCGAACCTATACTGTGACGCTGCTTACTCGAAACGAAAAAGTAAGTCCCGAACTTCCGGACGGCGTTGACGAAAAGACAGCTCGTGTTGATGGTCTGCGGAAAATAATGACCAACATGAACGGATTTAAGGGAACTCAGTTTATAGATAACGATGCGGTCTATCAGGATGCCGAGGGGCATTACATCTGGAAGGTCGAATCGCGGACGCTTGAAGGTCAGCAGAACGAACGCAGTCCCGTGGTGAAAGTGTCGAAGATTCGCATCGATATGGGGCAGCGACAACAGCAACTCTTGGGCAATTGGACGCTTCAAGAAATTCAAGTACGCCCAGGTCAAGATTTCGATCAAGAGAAAAATTTGGTTGCTCGGAAAATTCTGTTGCCCCCTGGTCAGCCGGCTTGGGAGGGCGACACGCTCGTACTGGATCAGTCGCGGTGGCTTATGCGACCGGGTGACCTCGTCAGAATTGACGTCAAAGACGATCCAATTCCGCCGGGATATTACATTCCGATGAATGCGATTGTGGATGCGTCCCCTAGTAAATATGTGTACACGAACGAAAACGGAATTGCCAAGCGTGTTGCAGTTAATGTTACTCATAGTACCAACACGTATAAGCGCATTGAGCCAGTGGAAGCGGGAGCTCTTGGCGACGGGGATGAAGTCATCGTCTCCGGAGTCCACTATTTGGTCGATGGCGAATCAATTGTGGTCTCAAACTAAGGAAATCCTGCGATGAACCTGGCCGCATTTGCAATCAAATATCGACCAATCGTGCTGACTTTTTCGGCGCTCCTGATGCTATGGGGCGTGTATTCATACTTTACGATGCCACGTCGCGAAGACCCCGAATACACGGTGCGGACGTGCGCCGTCACGACAGTCTGGCCAGGGGCGCCCGCCGAAAAAGTCGAGCAGTTGATCACCGACCCCATCGAAGAAGCGATCGACAGCATCGATGAAGTCGACATCGTCTACTCGACTTCAAGTACCGGTCAATCGACGGTATATGTCGACGCCGAAGAATCTGTTTCCGCGGAGAAAATCGACAACGTTTGGGACAAAGTTCGCGCTCGGATGAAACGAGTGAAAATGCCCGCAGCGGGTATCCAGCCAGATGTGAATGACGAGTATGGCGATACCTTCGTTTTGCTGCTGTCGGTTTATCAGAAACCCCTTCCAGGTCACGACAAGATTGAACGCCCTTATTCTCTCCGCGAACTGGATATCATTTCGAAGGCGATCAAAGACAAGCTCCGCCTGCTACCTGGAGTTGCCAAGGCTGAGCAATATGGCGTGACGGAAGAAGCGATTTACATTGAAGCTGACATGGGAACGTGGTCTCAGTTAAGTTTGACGATCGACCGGCTGGGTAATCTTGCGGAATCGCGAAACATCGTCGCTTCGGGTGGCACTATCGATACGACGGCTGGGCAATTTACCGTTAAACCAGGCGGGGAACTGAACGCAGTTGACGAGCTTGAATCGATCATCGTCGGTGCGACCGGAAAAGGGGAAGCCACTCGACCCGTCTATCTGAAAGACCTCGACGTCGACATTCGCCGTGGATACCAAGATCCTCCAACGTATTTCTGTCGTTTCCGCGACGCCGATACGACTGCGCCATCGGTTGTCGTCGCGATCTCAATGAAATCCGGAGCCAATATTGTAACAATCTGCGAGGCGGCTAAAGCGCGCGTCAAAGAACTACAGGAAATCGAAAAGATCATCCCGCCAGATATTGGCATCGGGTTGGTGTCGGATCAATCGGAGAACGTCTCGGGAAAAATTAACGACGTGGTGAGCAACGTCATCGGCGCGATCTTGATCGTTGTGGTCATTGTTTATCTATTCGTCGGTATGCGGACGGCGATAGTGATGGCTGCGAATATTCCGGTCGTCGTGCTTTCCGCTATCGCGCTGATCACCATCTTTGGGGTTCAGCTGGAGCAGATTTCGCTAGCCTCAATCATTATCGCTTTGGGACTTCTAGTTGATAACGCCGTTCAAGTTTGCGATCAGTCGCGGGTTAACCAGATCGCTGGTATGAACCCGACTGAAGCTACGGTACGCGGGGCCTCCATGCTCGCCTCGCCGATGTTAATGGGAACCGCGACAACCGTGGCGGCATTCGCTCCGATGTTGTTCGGTCTGGTTGGCTCAAAACAAGAGTACATTTACAGTCTGCCCGTAACTCTGTCAGTAACGCTTGGTATTAGCTGGGTGCTGGCGATGACATTGTGCACGATTTTGGCGGCATGGATTATCCGAGCTCCCGCGGACCCCAACGCACCATCTGGTCCCCTGGCGTTGTTGATGTCGAAATTGCAGAGAAAGTCACCGGGGAAATCCGACAACGGCGGAATCATCGACAGCGTTTTTCGCGGGGTGGTCCGCAAAGCGATCGACCTGAAATTCGTCACCGTTGGCATTTCATTTGCGCTTTTTGGACTGTGCATTCTTCTGCCATTGTACGGGTTTGTCGGTTCTGAGTTCTTCCCGAAAGATCTGCGAGATCAATTTGTAGTCGAAGTGTTTCTTCCGGAAACAGCGACAATTAGTCAAACAAACAAAGCGGCGAAGCGAGTTGAAGAGATCGTCCAGAGACTGAGTCCCGGTACTGACTCATCGGGACAGCCGGTGGAGAAGTTGCGGGCGATGCGGACGATGGTTGGCGGTGGCGGCGCGCGGTGGTATTTGAGCTGGGGACCCGAGTCTCGTAAGCCAAACTACGCCGAAATTCTCGTTCGCACGACGGACCCGCAATTCACACCTCAGTTGGCTATAGAGGTCCGGCGTATCGCGGAACAAGGTGACGAAGCCCTCGGCCTCAAGCCGATTTCTGGCGTGCGCGTTGTACCGCAGGAACTCTACCTTGGACCATCAGAGGATCCTGTCGAAATCCGCATAATTGGATCCGGCTTCGCGAACATGGATGTCCTTCGTTATTGGGCGGATCGAGTAAAAGATCTTGTGCGAAACGACAAACGCACCTGGGACGTCAACGACTCGTGGGGCATTTCTGGTTTCCAGTTAAGAGTGGATATCGATGAAGATCGAGCCAATCTGGCGGGCGTAACCAACTCGCAAATTGCCAAGACTCTAAACGCATACTATTCCGGCCAGCGACTGACGACGTTCCGTGAAGGCGATCACTTGGTGCCCGTTTACTTGAGATTGAAACCGGAAGACCGTGAATCGCTCAAGGGCCTCGAGAATGCGTTCGTCGAAGGACACAAAGGAAAAGTACCGCTCAATTCCGTAGCGACGTTGAACGCGAGTTGGGAGCCAGCTCGAATTGAGCGTCGCGATTTGAATCGCGTTATCGAAGTTCGTTCGCAAGTCGAACCTGGCGTGCGCGGAAACGATGTCGTCAAGGAGATAATGAGTTCCTACGCGATGAAACAGATTGAAGCTGAATTGCCGAGTGGTTATCGGATCGAAGTAGGCGGAGCGTTGGCCGAGTCTCAGGAGGGTGCGAGTCAACTTGGAGCTTGTTTAGGCATCTCACTATTGACTATCGTCCTGCTGTTGGTCGTCCAATATAACGGTTGGGTCAAACCGACTATCATTTTGACAACTTTGCCGCTCGCCTTAATCGGCGCGCTACCCGGCCTCTTCCTCACGGGCAATCCGCTTGGCTTCATGCCCCAACTGGGAATCCTCTCTCTCTTTGGAATCGTCTTAAACACCGGCATCATCTTCATTGAATTTGCTGATATGTTGATTGCAGATGCAGCCAGGAAATCGGACGGATCGGGGCCAATCGTCGGACTGACCTCGGACCAATTTCGAAACTGCCTCGTTGATTCCTGTAAGCAGCGACTCATGCCGATCTTCCTGACAACAGCCACTACGATTGGTGGGCTCTTGCCATTGGCACTGGCTGGTGGACCACTCTGGGAAGGCATGGCGTGGGCGATGATTTTTGGTCTTATCGTGGCAACAATGTTAACATTGTTGGTTATCCCCGCACTCTACGCAATTTTTGTCGAGGCGTTTGGTGTGGCCCCTGTCGAAGTGGCAGAAGAATCCACATAGTCTCATCCACAAAGTCTCATCATCGTAGCCGTGCGTTTGAGGTCGTAGCCGTGCGTTTGAGGTCGTAGCCGTGTGTTTGAGGTCGTAGCCGTGTGTTTGAGGTCGTAGCCGTGTGTTTGAGGTCGTAGCCGTGCGTTTGAGGTCGTAGTCTGGTAGGTCGTAGTCTGGCAGGTTGCGTTCTGGCAGCAGACGATCGCCAAGAATCGTCAGGTGAACCGCTAAATGAAACGCGTCCATACCAAAACGATGAAGACCATTTTGCAGAACAAATTTCTTCTGCTGTTGATCTCGCTAGTCGTTACATTGTGTGTAGCTCCCTTTGTCCATCAGCTGGGATTAGTAGGCCCCGGAATTCAATTTACCTGCCTGACACTCGTTTTCGTAACGGCAGCGATGGCGAACCCCGAACGAAAGGCAATGCTCTATACGAGCATCGCGTGCGCCGTTGTCGCCATCCCGATCATGTGGTCGAGTTTGTTCATTCCGACATATGAGATGTCGCTGAGTAGAGTCCTGATCACCGCATTCTTTTGCTTCATTACAGCGGTCATGATTTTGGTTTCGGTTTTCAAGGACTACCGCTCCGACGCGCGAGCTGTTTTTGGTGCCGTTTGCTCGTACTTACTAATTGGTCTGGCATGGGCGATGCTCTACGCTGGGATCGAGATGATAGATTCCGAAGCATTTCGCTACGTCTCAGATGCCATCCTTACGGAGGACGGTGTCAGTTCATTTCCACAACTGATCTATTTGAGTTTCGTAACGATGTCGACGCTTGGCTACGGTGACATCGCGCCAAGGACTGCGATGGCCCAAACCGCGGCGTGGATGCAAGCGGTGGTTGGACAGTTCTATTTCGCCGTGCTCATCTCCTATCTCGTGGCGACTCTACCTAAAGCAGGATACCAAGAGGACGACAGCGGATCTCAGCGTTGATATCGGATCATCTTCATTGGAATCTCCATGCCAACTATTGGGGGCTCGTTGTTTTCTTAGATCGAAAGGACCGAGAATACTAACACGAATAGGCTGTGACTTTTCCGACAGAGCGTTTCGAACATAATAGCAGTATAAATATTGCACGACAGATCCACCATCTAAAACCGACGTGTCGCAAGTTCGAGTTCAACGTCCACAGCGGAACCAGATCGAGTGGAGGGAGCATGACACAAAGGACTCGAAAGGGAGGATTCGAAGGTCGCAAGCCAATATTGCGGCAAGCTGGCGGGGCTAGTGAAGCAACCTAACGTAGCTTCTGCGGGATCATATAATCGACTTTTGCGTTGGAGAGAATTGAAGCAACATTGAGTCGATTTGACTATATTGCCACGCTTGCTGGCGAAACCCCTTTCGCCCTTTGATCCCGCATATGAGTGAGTCGACAAGGTCGTCCAGTTCATTCAAGTCCACGCTCCTCCTGGCAGCGGCGCACGTCTGCCGCCAACGTCTTGCCGTAAGTCAGCTCGAGGAACTTCCAGCGGACCTCGTTTTCGTCGAAGTCTGGGTGACGTCTTCGAATAGCATCCAACGACATCTGCTTAACTTGCCTCGAAAGCGCCATTGCCTTCCGCAATCGGTCTAGCGGCTCCATTTCGCGAACGAGCTGCAGTTGAAGTTCGTACGCTTCGGGCGAAGTATCGGACGTGTAAGAATGGGTCTTCATACCCGCTATTGTAGGGGATTACGCTTTGTCTGGAAGCGCCCAATAAACTAAAGCTGCGCCGAAAAGATTGGTGTCAGATTGTCAGATCCGGCAAACAGGTGAATTAGCATGTCGTTGTGATCATTACGCCTTTTCGCCGGATCTGCCCGATCTGCCCCAATCGTGTTCAGGCGAGAACGAGATATCCCTCGCTGAATGGATCTGCGAATGGCTTCGACTTCAGAATCGGTTTGCGGTTGATTAACGTATTCAAGCCAGTTTGCTGGACGCGGTATTGGCCAGGGTGCGAGAGGCACACCGATGTTGGTGTCATGGGCATAGTCCCAAAGCCCCGACCACCGCCCGTTCTCCGCTCGCGTTACCAAATTGGCTCTCAGTGGATTGCGGACAACATATCGGAAAAGGCGCAGTAGGTACGTCTCCGTTTCGACTGAAAACGCTTTGAAACGGGACTGATAGAGATGTCCCGTTCCCACCGTACCGTAATGGGCGTGGTACCGTAATGGGCGTGGTACCGTGCTGCGTGAGTCATCGTTACCCACTTGAAGAAATTCGATGCGTGCTCAATGTTGCTGCCCTACAAATTAATTGGAACGCCAGACCGATTCACCAACGGACGTGGTCAATAATCCAAAAACTACTCCCAAACATTCCGCCTCCTCAGCGACCCACCACGCAAAGTCCGTAGCGTCTCGCTCAAGACCCACGACACGACAACCGCGACTCGCCGGGCCGTCCAGTACGTCGAAGACAAAGTCCGGCAATTGGCGATGCAACGAGACCCAAAACTCGCCACCATCACTTCGCGTTATGCCAATCGAGGGCGGCCATCGATTGACCCAGAATTGTATTTCCGAATGGAACTTCTGAGTTATCCTTTCGGCATCCAATCGGATCGACAATTCCGCCGGGAGGTTGTCTTCTTTCCAAGACGGGTCGCAGACCTTCCCGGTGATTGTTAAAACCAATCGTCGGTGGATCAACGAAACTCGTTCGAGTATAGTGGGCCCAATGAACGTCACCGAATTTGCCGAACAAATTGTCTTCGGAAAAACTCTTGAAGACAAACTGGTTGTCCCGGGGCGATTGACTCGCGACGGGGACGTTCGAAATCGCCCTAATGTTCGCTCGTTGGACTCGCCGGGCCGCCCAGTTGGTCTACAGATGCGGCATGACCGTATTAGCACGGGTTCACCGCCAAGTGATGATCAACTTGAGAACGAACTCGCCCGCGGTCAGCTGCTTCACTTTCTTGCCAATCACGAATTGCTTGCCACCGAGTTGATGGCGCTCGTATTGTTGAAGTTTCCTGAAGCGCCTCGCGCGTTTCGGCAAGGCATCCTGGTCACGCTCCAAGAGGAACAAGAGCACACGCGGATGTACATCAAGCGGATGCGCGAGTGCGGTGTCGAATTCGGCGCCTATCCTCTCGGCGGCCAGTTTTGGCGAATTGTGGAGCCGATGCAATCGCCGATGGATTTCGTATCTCGATTAAGCCTGACGTTTGAGCAAGCCAATCTCGATTACAGTTTGCATTTTGCGACCGTATTTGGCCGGCTGGGCGATTCGGAGACCGCGGGGTTGCTGCAGAAGATTTACGAAGACGAAATCGGCCATGTCCAATATGGTTTGCATTGGTTTCGACAATGGAAAGATCCTGAGCAGAGTGACTGGGAAGCCTATCAGGATTCGCTTGAATATCCGATGTCGCCTCAGCGGGGGCGCGGGCCACGAGCATCTTTCAATCGCGAAGGCCGAGTGTTGGCAGGACTGACCGACGATTTTATCGACTCGATTGAAGTGTTTCGGCAATCCGTTGCGCGACCGCCAACGGTTCGTTGGTTCGATCCGAGTGCAGAATCCGAACTGGCAGGGGAGAGCGATTCACATTTGCTGGATCAGCTTGGAAAAGACCTTGAACTAGTCATGGTCCCTGTTGCTCGACAAGACGACATCGTGTTGGTGCGTGAAATCCCATCTCGTGATCTGCGAAAACAGTTGATCGACGTCGGTTTCGATTTGCCTGAGTTTGTTGCGTTGGATTCAAGACAGACTTTGGCCCATCGTAGACTGCGCGAATTCGCGCCATGGGCGTGGACGCCGAACAACCATCGAGTCGCCGAGCCGCTAGTTCAATCGGTGCTTCGCCCACCGCCCGCATGGTCAAATGAACAAACCGTACTGTTTCGAAAGTCTTGGAGTGCGAATTGTCTAGGACGCTGGCTGAGCCAAGACGATCAGAACCAATTCAAGGAATCCCCAACTCCTGATTGGTTCTCAAAATCCGATTGCGTGGCAATTGAGATCTTTGAGCAGGCTGACGTTCAAGAGGCTTTGGATGAAATCAGATCCCGCGGATTTGAGAAAGCGGTCTGCAAGCTTGATTTGGGCGCTTCGGGTCGAGGTCAAAGACGTTTTGTGACCGGTCGTAAACTAGACGAATCGGACGAAGCATGGTTGCGATCTGTTTTCAAAGTTTCAAAAAACTTTGCTTTCGCGCCTCCGGAAGACTCTGTCCAACGAGCGGTTGCGGTTATTGAGCCGGAGTTGGAACGGGTGGTGGACCTGTCTTTCTTGTGGGATGCGGGATTCGAAAACAGCAAATTCGCCGAAGCCATGGAGGTCGGTGATCGGACGCCAGAGGATTTAGGGAAAAACGGCTTAACGAAGTGCCTTGGTTGGACACGATCTCTGGTTACCGTTGGACGTAAGTATGTGGGCACGCGATTGAGCAAGCCGTTTTTCGACTGCGTACCCGAGGTTAAGCAATTTCTACTTGCCGACCGAGGGGAAAAATTGGAGGCGATTTCGAATTGGCTTGAGCCACGTCTTGCCGCCGAACTTTCTTCGCGAAACTTTGCGGGCTGCTTCGGTGTCGATGCGTTTTTGTATCGAGGAACTGGCGGTGGACTCCTGGTCAAGCCCGTGGTTGAGTTCAACCCTCGGATGACGATGGGCCATGTCGCATTGGCGATGCAAAAGAAAGTAGCTCCTGGCGTGGTTGCGGAGTTTCGGGTCTTGACGAAATCGGAATGGAGCCAATTGCCGGACTCAATAAAACGAGCCCCGTTAACGACTTCCCTGGACGGTCGCTGGTCGTCAGGCATTGTCCGATTGAGCGAAATCAATGAGAAAACAAAACTGGTGCCAGTGGTTTTGATCGGTCGCGATTGCCTGGAAACAGCGAGGTAGAGACGTCCTGCCGCGCGAATTCACGCGAGAACCGAAGCGATGGCATGACAACAGTATACTACGGTGCTAGGGCTTGATTTCGTAGCCGATTACTTGAATTGGCTGACACAAACGCATTCGGATGCCGACCTGTCGTCATTGAAATCTGTGAACGGTTCAATGTAATGGCTGGCGAACGATGATTATCTCAGGTCAAGTTTTGGGTGTCACTTGTTTGCATTCCACCCGATTGATTTCCATTGCCACACGCGGATGGATATTGTCAGACAGAAAATGGATCAATTTCAATGTTTGAAATGCATCTAGCCATTCGTGGAATCGCTGAAGCAGCATTTCGTTATCTCGTGAGTTGTTCTGCAATTTTGGCCACACACTCTCAAACCTCCTGCCAACCAACCAGCTTTTACAAACCTCGGGAACATTTTCCAAAATATCTGCCGCTGAATTGGCAACTCCCTTTTCAACCGCGGCGAGCAACTGACCAAGATCCCGATAACAGTGATCGTGGTACATCAGCCATCGCCCACTTTCGACGATATCTCCTACCGCTTTACCAGTTCCAAATGGAACTCGATCTGAAACTCGGTCCGAAGGAAACACAAACGCGTCTTCGATCATTTCTATGTTACAGCCTGTCTTGCTGAGCTGTTGCAAAAGATAAAAATCCTCACCAGCCATTCGGCGACAATGGTAGCCTCCCGATTTTACATATGCTTGCTTCGTGCAAACGATTGTCGAACCAATCGCATACCAGGCGTGTGGAGAGTTCGCGTCTTCAAGTTTTTGGCGGTGCCGTTTCAAATGCCGCTCGTAAATCTCAATGGCCCGCTTCTCGTCTGCATTGCCGCAATGTCGGTGCTTGAAATTCACGTGACCAGCTTGAAAGCCTGGATGCTGTGCAATGTA
>JBLHLE010000070.1:0-12818 GCA_047620805.1 Pirellulaceae bacterium | reverse complement strand
CACACGTAACCGTCGGAAATGGAAACGGCCCGGGAACTCCTTTAAACAAAGGAATCGCGTCGTATTTTTCAAACACGCCCGCGATTGCTTCTTCTATCTCCATCGTATTCACACCAGGAGCGACCACTTTCGCCGCTTCTTGATGCGCTTCCCAAACGATCAGGCCCGCCGTTCGCATCAACTTGATTTCCCGCGGCGACTTAACGGTCATGGGTCGTTTCTGCGGCATTCTTTCGGCATCCATCACCGACGGTGACTATAATCTTTTGGAATACTTCTGCTTCCGAACCCATTCCATGAACGCCATCCAGCACACCTCTTTTCACCAACATCGGATCGAGCCCATTGGCCCGTCCTATCGTGCGGAGAACCCCGTCGAATAAACAGCCAGCACGGCAATCCAGATGGTCCAACCGGTAACCAACAAGGCCCACGACCAATCCATCCGAAACGAGACTGCCTCGATCCATAGAGTCGGACGCCTCTTTCCGTAGAGCCATTCCTTGTTGCTGCGAACTGCGTAATAGTTCGCCCGTCGAAAGGTGTGATTATCTTAGTCTCGTCAACAACCGTGGCGAGTAGAATCCCTCGCCGTTGTTTCACTCAATGCTGCCTTGCGGGGAACGGGTTACGCCTAAGTCGCAACTGTGACACGTCGCAACTGTGACACGTCGCAACTGTGACACGTCCCATCCACCTTCTGAACTAGCCTTCTAGCAGACCTGGGTAGTTACGCATTAACAAGTGGTTGTCAATCTTCTGCACCAAGTCAAACGCTACACTCACAGCAATCAGCAAACCTGTACCACCATAAAAACTCGCGATCCCGGGTTCGATTCCCATAATCGCTGCAATGACCGTTGGAACAATTGCGACTACCGCGAGGAAGCCCGCTCCAACGTAGGTGATACGCACCATCACTTTTTCCAAATAATCGGCTGTTCGCTTACCCGGTCGATATCCAGGAATGAACGTGCCGTAATCTTTCAAGTTCTCTGAAATCTCTTTCGGGTTAAACGTAATCGCCGTCCAGAAGTAGCAGAAGAAGTAAATCAAAGCCACGTATGACAAATTGAACATCAGCGAACTTTGACTACCAAATGCACCTTGCAACCAATCGAACGTCGACTCCATAAACTTGGGTGCAAAACCCGCTAGAGCACTGATCAACAGCGAAGGAAACATCAGCAAACTGCTGGCGAAAATGATCGGCATAACGCCACCCTGATTGATCTTCAGCGGCAAAAACTGCCGCGACCCACCGTAAACACGGCGACCGCGAACGTGTTTCGCGCTCTGCGTCGGAATCCGTCGTTGTCCAAGCGTGATAAACACGACCCCATACACGACACTGACAAACAGCACCGCCAACAACACCAAGATCTCAATACCTTTTTCACCTGGAGTTAAACCTCGCAGTTCAAATACGGTGTCGTCCAACAGTTGTTTAAACGCGAACGGCATGCGGGCCAAGATACCGGCCATGATCAACAAACTGATACCGTTACCGATTCCAAATTCGTCGATCTGCTCTCCCAACCACATCAGAAACACAGTTCCACAGGTCATCGTCAAAACGAGAGTAGCCTGCCAGAACACGGATAAACCGCCGCCTGCAAGCGTATACTGGTCGTACAATATTCCCGCGCCATCGGTTTCCGCCATCACGTAGAATCGGACGTACATAAAACTCTGCAAGACGCACAGCGCAACGGTCACGTAGCGAGTGTATTCGTTAATCTTCTTCCGACCAGCTTCGCCCTCCTTCTTCAAGTCTTCGATCGGTTTCCAAACCGTACCCAAAAGTTGAAAAATGATGGACGCCGAAATATAGGGCATGATACCCAAGCCGAAAATCGTCGCTTGGCGAAGATCGCTGGCACTAAAGAGAGCTACCTTATCGATAAGGCTGCTGAGTGGATTACCGCTCTCGGTATTTGCACTAATTTTTTCTTGATCGATAACCGGCAATTGAATTTGCCAACCGACTCGATAGATCGCCAAACAGATTAGCGTCAGCAGGATCTTTTTACGGAGTTCGGGGATCGTGAAAATGACGCGAATTTTTGACCACATGCTTCCGTCCCTTGACTTTCGCGGCGACCCTCAGGCCTGTAAGTATCGACCTCGGGCTAAATCGTGAACTCGGCAAGCTTGTTCGACCACCGATAGTTTCCCACCCAGTCGCCAGAGACCACCGGTCCGAGGTTAACCTTCCTTGATCAACCTTCCTTGATTAACCTACCTTGGCTTCCTTCGCTCTCTTTTTCTTCTCTTCGACAGGCGTCTTGCCGGGAACCACGATTACTTGGCCGCCAGCTTTTTCGATCTTCTCGACAGCACTTTTACTGAATCGATGGGCGGAAACCTGCAGTTTCTTAGTCAATTCGCCATCGCCGAGAATTTTCAGCTCGTCGAAACGAGCCTTAGCCAACGATTTAGAATGAAGTGACTCGATGTTCACTTCATCGCCATCGTTGAAGACACGTTCTAGGTCGCTAATGTTCACAGCAACGACTGTAAGCGCCCATTTATTGTTAAACCCTCGCTTGGGAATCCGACGAACCAGTGGCATAGCACCACCTTGGAAGACGGGTTTTCGAGAGTAACCAGAGCGTGATTTCGCGCCATTGTGTCCGCGACTAGACGTCTTGCCGTGACCCGATCCTGGTCCACGACCTACGCGCTTACGCTTCTTAAACTTCGTAATTGATTTGTTAACGTCGTTCAAATTCATGACAATGTCACTCCACGCAACCGTTCCACTTGTTGGAGAGTCCGCAATTTACTCAGCCCATCAAACGTTGCTTTGACGAGCGTCACGGGATTATTTGTCCCAAAACTCTTCGTCAAAATATTGCTGATCCCGGAAGCTTCGCAAACGGCACGCACGGCGGCACCGGCGATCACACCGGTACCGGGACCGGCAGGTACCAGCAAAACTCGAGCGGCACCGAATCGACCTTCAACTTGGTGCGGGATAGTTCCCTCAGCCACAGGAATTTCGATCATGCTGCGCGACGCTTGTTTGTTCGCTTTTTCGACGCTGGGCGGTACTTCGTTTGCCTTACCGTAACCCCAGCCGGCCTTTCCGCTTCCATCTCCGACGACAACCATCGCCGCAAAACTGAAACGACGTCCACCTTTCACAACCGCCGCACAACGTTTGATCTTGACGGTGTTTTCGATGAACTGACCTTGTGAAGAGTCGTTAGCCACGTTTGGGTGCTCCCCGTTAAACTACTTCAGATATTCTGTTTTGACCTTTTCAGCCGTTTACTAGAAGTCCAATCCGCCTTCACGAGCTGCGTCGGCGAGTGCAGCAACTCGACCGTGGTAGCGAAAACTACCTCGATCAAACTTGACTGCCTTTACACCAGCAGCGATCGCTCGTTCAGCGATGGCCTTTCCAACGACAGCGGCTGCGTCCTTGTTCCCGCCGTACTTATCACCACGCAAATCTTTCTCCAGCGTGCTGGCAGATGCCACGGTACGTCCGGAGGTATCGTCAATCACCTGCACAGAAATATGCTGCGCACTACGAAAAACGCTCAATCGAGGCCGATCAACGGACCCGCGAACACCATTTCGCACCGAGCGTCTCCGACGCAGGCGTTGCTTGTTTAGGATTTTTTCTTTTTTCACCCTGGAACCCCTATGGATTACGAAGCGGATTTACCCGGCTTGATCTTGACTTGTTCACCTGCGTAACGCACGCCTTTACCTTTATACGGTTCGGGTTTACGCGCCGCTCGGACTTCCGCCGCAAACTGGCCCACCATCTGTTTGTCACAACCACGCACAACAACGTGCGTTTGATCGGGACAGGTGACTTGCAAGTCAGCCGGAATCGATTTCTTTATTTCATTGGCATAGCCGACCCGCAAGGACAACACGCTCCCTTCAATGGAGGCAATGTAACCAACGCCAACCACTTCCAGTTTGCGTTCGTATCCATCCTTCACGCCGACAACCATATTATTGATCAACGAACGGGTTAGTCCGTGAAAGGCTCGAGAATTACGGTCTTCGCCACCACGGCTAACCGCCACCTCCTTGCCGTCGTCACTGACTTCGACCTTCACTTCAGACCGATGTTGATAACTCAACTTGCCTTTGGGGCCTTCTACCGTAACCAAAGCGCCGTCAACCGTAACGGTCACTCCAGCCAAAACGGGTACCGGTTTATTTCCAATTCGCGACATGATTCCACTCTCTTGTGCTGCCTGCCGACTAGACGAACTTAAATCCACCTAAGCGGAGCAAGCGCGTTTCACCAAACGACGTTTACCAGACTTCACACAGAACTTCGCCACCCAGCTTTTGCTGCCGAGCTTCACGGTCACTGACAACACCTTGACTGGTGCTGATCACCGTGATACCCAGACCATTAAGCACTGGACGAAGATCTCTTGCCTTGCGATAAACGCGGCAACCGGGTTTGCTGACGCGTTGGATTTTTTGGATCACGCGTTCGCCATTGGGGCCGTATTTCAGCTCCAACCGCAACTGCTTGACTGGCTCGGATTCAATTTCCGTCCAATCCCAAATATAGCCTTCGCGCTTCAATACGTCCGCCAAGCCTCGCTTGACCTTGGACAACGGTAAATCGACATATGGACGCTCAACTCGAACCGCATTGCGGATTCGTGTTAACATGTCGGCGATCGGGTCGGTCATCATGGTCGTATAGTCCTCTTACCAACTCGCTTTACGTACACCAGGAATCAGACCCTGGTCCGCCAACTTGCGAAAACAAATTCGACAAATGCCGAATTTACGATAGACCGCTCGGGGCCGTCCGCATAATTTACACCGACGTTCGCGACGCGACGAAAACTTTGGCTCACGTAAAGCCTTAGCAATTTTTGATTTGCTTGCCACCGATATTACCTACCTACTTGTTCGCACAAATTAACTCGCACTATCTCGTTCGTGCTGATCAAATCAACTACGCCGCGTCTGTTGCCGCCACATCCTTGAACGGCATTCCAAACAGTCGCAACATTTCGCGCGCTTCGTCATTGCTCGAAGCCGACGTGACCATCGTTATATCCATACCTTGAACTACCACGAACCTATCGGGGTTCAATTCAGCGAACACCAACTGCTCGGACAGACCAAGGGTATAGTTACCATTTCCATCGAACGCCGTTGCACTCACACCGCGAAAGTCGCGAACACGAGGCAGGGCGATCGCAATCAAACGATCCAAAAACTCGTACATCCGTTGGCGTCGCAAGGTCACTTTGCAACCGATCGCCATCCCCTCGCGGAGACGAAAACCAGCAACTGACTTGCGAGCAAAGGTTGTCAGTGGCTTTTGACCCGAAATTTGAGTCATAGCCTCCAGCGCCATTTCCAAGTGTTTCTTCTCTTGGATCGCCGAACCGACACCCATGTTCACCACGATCTTTTGCAATCGTGGTAATTCCAAACGGTTACTCCGACCGTACATTTCTTTCAATGCGGGAAGGACTTCGTTTTCGTATTTTTCTTGAAGTCGAGGAATCATTTTCTTCGCCTAATTTCCTTCGAGTGACTCACTCTACTTTTTCGCTCGGGACTCGCGTGCTGGCGAAACCTTGGCGCCAATCGTCGCACCGCTGACTTTTGCAAAACGCTCTTTGCTGCCATCGTCCAAATAACGATAACCAACTCGAGTCGGCTGCTGAGTCTTCTCGCAGATCACCTTGAGGTTGGAAGCCGCTACCGGCATCTCCTTCGACAAGCGACCGCCCTGCGGATTCTTCTGACTACGACGAATGTGTTTGTAGACTTTATTTACACCTTCGACGACGACAGTATTCTTCTCGCGGTTGACCATGAGGACTCTACCTCGTTGGCCGCGGTCGTCGCCGGCGATCACTTCCACCATGTCTTTAACTTTGATTTTCATCAAACCACCTCATTGGCGAGACTGACAATCTTCATGAAGTTCTTCTCGCGTAGTTCGCGAGCAACTGCACCAAAAATGCGTGTCCCGCGGGGGCTTTTATCCGCGTCGATAATAACAACCGCATTACTGTCGAAACGAATGTAACTACCATCCGCTCGACGAGTCGGCGTCTTAACGCGTACGATTACCGCACGCACGATCGACTTCTTTTTGATTTCGCTACCGGGAATTACGCTTTTCACACTACAGACGATAATATCGCCGATCGTGGCAAAGCGACGACGAGTCCCACCCAACACTTTGATGCACATTACTTGTTTGGCACCGGTGTTGTCAGCGACCGCCAATCTTGTTTCTTGTTGGATCATCGCTGGTTACCCCTCGCTCTCCTGGCTGACCTGCTCGACCGACTTTTGTACGGCTCGCAGTGCTGCCAAATCGACTTCGCGGCTCTTTTCAATTACCTTAACCAACTCCCACCGCTTCAACTTCGAGCGGGGAGGACATTCGATGATCTCGACCTTATCGCCTTTAAAGGACTCGTTTGTCTCGTCGTGAACGTAACAAACTGTCCTGCCGCGAATGTATTTACCGTACTTCGGGTGCTTGACCATCCGCGCTATCTCGACCACGCGAGTCTTGGCCATCTTGTCGCTTTTGACAACACCTGTAGCTATTTTTCTGGGCATGGCTTCTTTAACCTTCTTGCTTAACTTCTGCCGGAACGGAACTCTTCCGCTCTTGCTGAAGCGTCTTGATACGCGCGATCAATCGGCGACTTCGACGAAGTTCACTAGGTACATCCAAGCGGTCTGTCTGTGCTTGAATACGCAGACGAAACAAGCCTTCGCAGGTCTCTTGCAGCGTCAACTGCAACTGCTCATCGCTCATTTCCCGCAATTCTGCAGCCTTCATGATTTCTTATCCCTCTCAGTTGCGATCACAGCCGCGTCGCCGGACAACCGACAGATCGTTATTACGATCTCTCGTCACTACGCCGGACGACGTCGACAAAACCGAACGCGAATCGGCATCTTGTGAGCCAAACGAGCGAAACATACTTTCGCTTGAGCTTCACCGACACCTGCCAATTCATACAAAATGGTTCCGGGGCGAACCGAAGCTACCCATGCTTCAGGCTCTCCTTTACCCTTTCCCATACGTGTTTCCAACGGGGTGGACGTAATCGACTTGTGCGGAAAAATCCGCACGTACAATTTACCTTCACCACGAACATATTGTTGGGCTGCAATACGACCAGCTTCGATCGTTTGAGCTCTGATCCAACCACCTTGCAAAGCCTGGAGGCCAAAGTCGCCAAAGACAACCTTGTTGCCTCGAGTCGCGTTACCTTTTATACGACCTCTTTGGCTTTTTCGGTGCTTGACCCGTTTCGGCATCAGCGCCATCGGTCTTGTCTCCTGTGTACATACCTTGATTCACCCAGACCTGAACACCGATTTGTCCCTGGGCCGTCTTGGCTTCTGTAAAACCGTAATCAATTTTCGCTTGCAAAGTACTCAACGGCACAGATCCAAGACTCTGCTTCTCTCGCCGAGCCATCTCTGCACCACCCAAACGACCAGCCAATTGAATCTTGATACCCTTGGCACCAGCATCCATTGTCTGCTCCATCGAACGCTTCATTGTACGACGGAAACTCGATCGCTTAGACAACTGTTGAGCAATGTCTTCAGCCACTAACTGTGCTTGCAATTCGGGTCGCGAAATCTCTTCAATCTTCAAGTTGACGTGACGACCAATTAGCCGCTGCAACTCGCCTTGAAGAAACTCTACTTCTTGACCCTTCTTACCAATAATCAAACCGGGGCGAGCCACAAATAGCGTGACCTTTACCTCGTTTGTTGTTCGTTCGATTTCAATGCGGTCGATACCCGCGTTCCGATACTGCGTCTTCTTCGGATGGTTCTTGATGAATCTGCGGATCTTGAAATCCTCCACCAACAACTCCGCAAAGTCCTTCTTCGACGCTATCCAAGTGCTGAGCCAGCCTCGAGTCACACCAAGCCGAAACGCAATCGGGTTAACTTTTTGACCCATATTTAGATCTCGTCTATATCTGCTAAGGTTACGTGAATGTGAGCCGATCGCTTCTTGATCATAAATGCCATACCACGTGCTCGGGGCCGTATTCGTTTGAACATCGGTCCTTCATCCACGCGGCATTCAACGATCACCAAACTCTCGATATCTGTAGAGCGTCCCGAGTTCTGATCCGGATCCTGTGCATTACCTAACGCACTCCGAATCACCTTCTCCAACATCCTCGCTCCACGCTGCGGCTGATAACGCAAGATATCCAATGCCTCATCCGCGAACTTATTGCGAACCATATCGGCCAAAGGACGAACCTTGCGAGCGCTAACGCGTGCGTTGCGATGTAGTGCACGAAACGCCATGGTCTTAACCTCTATATACTTCAAATAGTGTGAGTTCTATCGAACCCAACAACCAACAATCAACTTCCGACACGACCCCGGCCAGACAAGACTTAACGCTTGCCCTTACCACCGTGGCCACGGAAAGTCCGCGTCGGAGAAAACTCGCCAAGCTTATGACCGACCATGTCTTCAGTCACAACCACCTTCATGTGTAATTTGCCGTTGTGAACCAAAAAGGTGCGACCCACAAACTCGGGCACTATCGTACAAGCACGAGCCCATGTCTTAATAGGCTCATTCTTACCCGACTCTATCTGGGCGGACACCTTCTTAAAGACTTTAAAGTCTACGTAGGGTCCCTTCTTTAGCGATCTACTCATAGTCGTTAGCTACCTTACTTCAACCGCAGTTGACCGTATCGTCGCGATCGACGACGTCGAACGATCGCACCATTGGACGCTTTCCGTCGTTTACGAGTCCGGCCACCCTTAGCAAGTTTACCTTGAGGACTCACCGGATGACGACCGCCCTTCGTACGACCTTCGCCACCACCGTGCGGGTGATCGACTGGGTTCATTGCCGTTCCGCGAACGTGCGGCCGACGACCCAACCAACGACTGCGCCCAGCTTTGCCGAGCACAACACCCATGTGTTCTGAATTTCCAACCTTGCCAATCGTTGCTCGACATTCCGCGGGAACACGACGTATCTCACCACTCGGCAAGGAAACTTGCGCCCACTTAGCTTCTCGAGCCATCAAGGTCGCCGATGTTCCAGCACTACGACACATACAAGCGCCACGTCCCGGCAACAACTCGACATTATGAATCGTCGACCCAAGCGGAATCTTCTTCAGCGGCAAGCAATTACCGACACTCGGAGGAGCGTCCGGTCCACTCTCAACAGTGTCACCTGCCTTCAATCCATCGGGAGCAACTATGTATCGCTTCTCGCCGTCAACATAAAACAACAAAGCGATGCGTGCACTTCGATTCGGATCGTACTGAATCGAGTTAACTTTTGCTTTCACGCCATCTTTAGTCCGGTGAAAATCGATGACGCGATACGCCCGCTTGTGACCACCACCGCGATGCCGCGAGGTAATCACACCTTGGTTATTGCGACCACCCTTTTTACACATCGGCCGCAACAGAGACTTCTCTGGCACGCCACCAGGCGTCAGTTCCGCAAAGTCACTGACACTTGCGTCACGTCGACCAGGCGATGTCGGCTTGTATTGTCGAATTCCCATGGCTTCTGCCTATTTCCTAAAGCGTCGAAGCTACTATTAGCTACCGTTAACTTAAACTCACTCCGCTCACACCAACACCAACACCAGGTTGCGTCGGACAGAACATTAAAAGAAGTCGATGCGATCCTCAGGATGCAGAGCCACAATCGCCTTCTTCCAATTTTTGGTATAGCCCCAGCGGAATCGATACCGCCGTGGCTTACCTTTACGATTCTGCGTGCGAACCGAAACCACTCGCTTATCAAATAACTCCTCAATAGCCCGACGAATATCGTCTTTCGTCGCTAGAGGATTCACTTCAAACGAGTACTGATTATATTCACTTGCGGCATACATACCCTTCTCTGTAACCAGCGGTCGCAACACAATCTGATGCGATGCCAATTGCATTCGAGTCTTAGTACCGAATTCTTTTCTCTTTGTTTGACCCATAGGTCCAGCTCCCAATCGCTACGTGCTTACGAAGCTTTCATTTGCTCTTTAATTGCATCCAACGCAGCCTTGGTGGCCAACACGCGC
This sequence comes from Pirellulaceae bacterium, assembly GCA_047620805.1. Taxonomy (GTDB): domain Bacteria; phylum Planctomycetota; class Planctomycetia; order Pirellulales; family Pirellulaceae; genus JBLHLE01. Next base: position 2,746 of record JBLHLE010000070.1, on the reverse strand, counting down.
CGAGGCTTCAAAATCGCCAACGCATTCAAATCAGACACAGGCGAAACCGAGACTTTCTCGATATTCCGGGCACTCTTGTAAACATTTACGTCGTGTCCAGCCGTCGCCACCAACGTCGTCTGGCCCGCAATCCCCAAAGCCTTGAGAATCGCCGCCATCTCCTTCGTTCGAGGCTCACCGAAGCTCAACTCATCGATCACAACTACCTGATCGTCTATCAACTTCGACGCCATCGCCATGCGAGTCGCCAACCGAATCGCCTTCTTAGGCAGTCGGTAGGAAAAATCGCGAGGCTTCTTAGCAAAAGCATGACCGCCGCCACGTCGAATATTCGTCCGACGCGAACCTTGACGAGCATTACCAGTACCCTTCTGACGAAACAGCTTTCGAGTCGACCCCGAAACCATCCCACGGGACTTCGTGCAAGCAGAACCCTGACGGGCACTGGCCTGGTACATAACTACTACGTCGTGCAGCAACTGACGATTGATCGACTCAGCCAATTCAGACGAATCGATTTCGTACTTACCAACCTCGTTGCCATTTCGATCAAATACAGGCAGTGTTGCCATTGTTCATCAACCCAATCAAACGGCTATACTTTATTCGTCTCACGAACAACAACGTACCCGCCACTCGGACCGGGCACGCCACCTCGCACTAAAATCAAACTATTCACTTCATCAACCCGAACGATATCCAGGTTTCGCACTGTCACTTGAGTATTGCCGAACTGGCCGGCCATGCGAACACCCTTCCACAAACGGCCCGGCGAGGCACTCATACCGGTACCGCCCGCGTGACGATGACACTTCTTGACACCATGAGAAGCACGCTGACCAGAGAAATTATGCCGCTTCATGACACCCGAGAAACCACGACCCTTACTGGTCGCCGTCACATCGACACTGCCAACTTCAGCGAGCATAGCTACCGTGATCTCATCACCGACACCACGACCGTCGGCAGGACCACGAAACTCGCGAACGAAACGCTTGGGCTCACAGCCCGCCTTCTCTGGCAACTCGACACCAGCGGCAGAACGCTTCTTAGAACGCTTACTAGACATCTTCTTTGCGACGTGACCACGCTCACTTTGACTTGCTAGACGACGGGGCTTATCAAGGAAGCCCAACTGGACAGCCTCATAGCCATCACGCTCCACAGTACGCAACTGTAGCACGTGACAGGGACCTGCCTGAATGACGGTCACCGGAACAACTCGTCCCGTTTCGTCATAAACCTGCGTCATCCCCACCTTGCGGCCGAGTATTCCCTTAGTCATCAATCTATGTCCTGTGGTCTGTCGCAAACCCGGGAGAACAGAGAAACAATCTCTGACTTACCCGCGAAGCTTCCGTCCCATAAACAATTTTCCTAAACTCGATTAAACGATACCAACAACAGTATCACCGAGAACAAATAGCACTTCGCCTCAAACCAAACTACCTGCGTCGAGCCGTAATTTTCACGTCGACGCCAGCGGGGAGGCTCAGCTTATTCAACGCTTCGACCGTTTTAGCCGTTGCGTCTACGATATCCACCAAACGCTTATGAGTTCGAATCTCAAACTGCTGGCGGGCTTTCTTATTAACATGAGGACCCGAAAGAACAGTGTAGCGTTCAATTCGCGTCGGAAGCGGAATCGGGCCATGCACTTGCGAATGGGTACGCTTGGCGGTGTCTACAATTTCCTGCGCACTCTGATCCAACACAGCATGGTCATATGCCTGCATGCGGATTCGAATGACTTCTTGCGATTTCGCCACGTGCCTTACCTCAAAAACGGTCAACTGAAATTCAGCGACCAACTAGTGCCTTGCCAAATGCGGCCATTTTTCCATCCAAATCGGGCTAGCCACACTGGCTAACAGAGTGAACCAAGTCGCTTGCGTTCCACTCCTACCAACTACCTCGACATGCGAGGAATCAACGAGTGTAGAAAAGGACTTACGACGAGTCAACCGCTCTTTGCATTTCGTGAATAAATAATTTTGGTCGGCGTTCTGCCGTAATTACTTGACGCCAAATGCATCGCAATAGGAGAAGACTGCAGGCAGCCCTTATAAACGGTAGCAATTGCCCATCACACGGTTAACATGGGGATTCTGGCGAGAATAACACGCCCATAGTTCGGAATCGAGGCCATTTGCAAATGCCACATCTCGAACCAACAACACAACACAGCCATCAATATTTGAACGGGAGAGGCGGTTTAAATTTCAAAATTACTTTTAGTTTGTTTGTTGGGTTTTGATTTATTTAGCCCAACTGTCACTCCGGCTGGCGGCCTTCACCGACGTTATCGATCGAAAAGATCTCGCGGAACAGCATTTTTTCACCGTCAATCGCTTCTGTGGCCATCGCTACATTCCCGAAAATGCGTCGAATATAGGGAGTTCCGGATAAATACGGCGCGAATTGTCCCGCACGGACGATTGGCTCGGCATTTTTAACGACCACACACCGCGGCTGGCCCGGACAATTTCTCCCGGAGATTTCATTACTCTTCTCAGTTACAAGAGCGCGGGTGCCAAATGAGGCGCCAATCCGGAAACTCAGCGGTTTGAAAGATGCCGATATTTAGTCGGCGAACACTGGCAATCGTGGGATGCTCGACGTGCTAGTCGGCCGCTCCACGCAATTGATCTTTACTGGCACGAGTGTGACTGGGCAAGCAGTCATCGCTCTCCCGAAAGCCAACGTTCCTGTGACGATTGTCGGGTCACGTTAATTGCACTATCTT
>JBLHLE010000069.1:0-12943 GCA_047620805.1 Pirellulaceae bacterium | reverse complement strand
GGCTAGCGCAATTGGAAAGCAGTCGCGTGGCTACAGTGACAGCCGAAAAGGAATCGCTCAGTTCATCTCGACTCCAAGTCACAATGATGAAGGGTGAGGCCGCTCAAGCGAACAAAAGGATGGCTCAGATTGGCAAGATCCGCGGCAATATCTCCAATCCAGAATGGGATCAATTAGTCAAATCAGTTGCAGGCAGTTTGCCTGAAGGTGTCTGGTTAGACAGCGCTAGGGTGGATATTAACGGCGAGGCAAAGTTGACCGGTCCGAGCGAATCTCAGGATGGCGTCTTTGATTTCGTGAAGAACCTGTCGGCTGTCAAGGCGTTGAAAGACGTGAACATCGAAGCGACGACACCGTTCCTCTTCCAAGGCAAAAGCGGCTATCGGTTTGAGATTAAATGCCAGGTGCTGCGGGTTAACGATCGCAACGAAGAAACTGAAGGGACGGAAAACGATGATTAAAAGCCTCCTCAGAGAACTACTTGAACACCGTGCACGCCATTGGATCGTCATAATCATAACTGCGGGGCTTGGATTAGTGCTGACCAAACCGATGGTCGATGATTATATTGCCAAGCGTTCCGAACTTGCGGAGCTGCAGGTTGAATTGGAGGAAACTCAGTATTCTATCGCGCAGCTGACCTCGCTCAAAACGATCCGCGACAGGAAGATCGCTGAGTTAGGCAAGGTCGTCGACATGTCGGTTAACCACGAAAACATGCAGGAGTTTCGCAACCAATTGGTGGCGATCATTAGGCGGTCGGGTTGCACGATGCGAAGTGTTCGTCCGGTAGAGCCAGTGTACCGAGAGTGGGGCGAAGAAGATGACCCTTTGGGTGATCGACTTCGACCAGGACAAAGACCCTCGGGGTTTGAACTGCGAAGCCAGCAATTCAACCTGTCTGCCACCGGAACGATGGCAAATGTGACGAAGCTGCTGCAAACCGTTCACGGTTTGGAAAAACTGATTCACTGCAAAGCCTTTTCTGTGCAAAAGTCGGAAGAGGAAGAAGGTCAAGTAATCTTAGACTTGGAATTGCTGCTGTTTAACTTGGACAAGCCGCGAGCAGTTTCAGCATAGTTCAGTACGGCTAAGAAATTACATCTTCCAATTGCCCACGGTGGGGCTAGAAGTGTCAACGGAGGACGCATGAGTACTCTCTACAAAAAGAGAAATCGCGATTGCTGGAAGCGATGGATTCGACGATCCATCCTCACTGCAACATTGTCTGTGGTCGCCTTTCCGTGTTTGACTTCCGCCTCGCTGCACGCGCAACAGGATAACTCGCAAGTTGTCCCACAGAATAGTACACCCAGCAATACACCCAGCAATACACCCAGCAATACACCCAGCAATACACCCAGCAATACACCCAGCAATACACCCAGCAATACACCCAGCAATCAGACCGCCGCCGCGAACGCTCGTAACCAAAGTACCGGAAATCCGTCGGTGTCGCAGCAGATGCGGGAAGTGCTGATGCAAAAAGGGGATCTGCTGTTCCCCGATCGACCGCTGTCCGATGCCCTCTTGGCAATTCAACGCGAGTGGCATGTCAATATCGTGGTTAGCGACGAAGTCGAAGGCCGAGTTAGCGGAGCGTTCCAAGACACGCCGCTTTACGAAATACTTGACTCGCTACTCACTTCCCGCGGTTATAGCTATCAGGTTCGTGGTCGCACGATCACCATTATGGCCACCGATCGAGTCGGTGCGGTGAAGCCTCTGTTCACGCCCACCGTAATTCCCCTCGCTGCCCTCGACCCCAACGAAGCGGTAACCGTAGTTCGGGATCTGTTGTCGCCCGACGGGAGCGTCACGGCTGTGCTGTCGGCCCACGCGATCATGGTGGTCGACATGCCGAACCGAGTCGAATGGATAAAGGCGCAACTGAACCGGTTGGAACAGGCAGCGGCCTTGCGTGCTCTTTCACTTCGTTCGGCACAGACTCCCGGAGAAGTGTCCACGTCGGTGGGCAATCCTTCCGCTCAGGCCCCCGTGGCCAACGCTCAGGATGTTGTCTATTTCGCTCCTCAGTTCATTCGCTGCGAGGCAATCGGACAAGCCGTTCAGTCGCTGCTCAGCGATCAAGGTCGCTATAGCGTCGTAGCCAGTGAAAATCGACTCGTCGTCGTTGACTACCCAGAAGTGATTAGGCTGGTCGAGCGATTGGTTGAACAAATGGATATTCCCCGCCCGCAAGTGCGAATTACTTCGCGGATCTATGACGTCAGCATGAAAGACCTTGAGCGTCTTGGTATTAACTGGAATCAGACTCACAATGCACGCTATGTAAATGGAGAGCCGCAGACCATCGTCGATCTGAACAGTATCACCAACGCAGTGGTCGGAGGAACTACCAACGGTGCCCTCACGCTGACGAACATGAGCCGATATTTTGATCTGGAAGCAGTCATCAACGCTCTCAATACCGCCGACGATTCGCGATTGTTGGCCGATCCTTCGGTAACCGTTCAGAACCACGATTCGGCCCGGATCCGAATCGTGACCGAAATTCCGTACCAGGAGTTGACGGAAACGGATGCCGGTGGAGCGATCGGTACGACTTCATTCCGCGAAGCGGGTGTGACGCTGGAAGTGACGCCGACGGTGGCCGATGATCAAACGGTTCACATGGTTCTGACCCCATCTTTTAGCCGCCTAGCCGGTTTCACGCAAGGTGCTAGTCCGCAACCGATCATCGATCAACGCGAAGCCACCACCTCCTTGCGTGTTCCCAACCGACAGACCGTAGTGATCGGTGGTCTCCGCCAACGCAGTGATGTCAATAAGTTTGCTGGAATCCCGCGCTTAAAAGACGTTACGACTTTCGGAATCGGACGCCTGTTCAAGTCTTACGATTCTACGGTTACCGAAAGCGAACTCGTTGTCTTCGTCACACCTGAGATACTGGTTCAGGATTACGCCGGTAACCCACGTGAATTGAGTGCGGATGACTTGACGAAACATCTGTTGGAGAGAATGCCCGCAGCCAGTCTAGACGGTCGTGGTTGCTATGGTCCAAACACGATTAACACTACAACACTTCCCCAAGGGACTGGTGACCAGTATTACGAAGCTCCGCAAGAACATCCCGGAACACTCGAATCACAAGATGCGCAGGAACCCGTCGGCCCGTACGTCGACCCCGCGGCGCCTTCACTATCTACGCCGTCTGAAGCGACGGAAGAATTTACCTCGCCCAAAGTCCGTCTACCCGAGCCAGTTGTGGATCAATCCGCGAGCCGTGATTTCGACGAGGATCGAAAGAAGTTCTGGAAAAAGTCTGTTCAGCGACGCCCAGGTCCAGTCGAGCGTTATGGTGAGCAGCGCGCTAACTCCAACATCGCCTGGATGATGCCGCGGGATGGAAAATGGGTTGGTAACGGCGACGAAACCGCTGAAGTTAAGCCGCAAGTCGCTCCCGGCGTGACACGTTTCCCAGCTCCGAATACGTCGAATGTTGAGAACAAGAACGATCCCATTATCGTCGAGCCTGCTGTCGAGCGGACGTCGAGTGTGTCGCCCTATCAGCCGACTCAACATGTCGATACGGCGGCTGCATCCACTGGCTTGTGGCTCAATTCGATCTTTCGTCGCTAGTCTGCGAGAGCTAGTCCGCGGGAGCTAGTTCGCTGATCAACGTGGCGTGGTTCTGTTCAGGTGGTTGGATGTCGTTATCCAAGAAGTATTTTTGGATAATATGCATTGAGGCTTGAAATGCAACAATCACATCCGAGTTCGTGATAATGCCCACTAGTTCGCCGTTATCCACGACTGGAATGGCTGAGAGTTTCCGTTCTACCATCAGAGTCGTGACTGGATTGAGCATCGCATCGGGAGTCACAGTCACGGGCGAAGTGGTCATCGCGTCGCGGACCAGACGTGCGTCCGTCAACATGCATGCCTCGAAACCGATGAGTCCAACCAAGTGACCATGTTCGTCACAGACCATCAGATTGCGTACGGATTTACAACGCATGAGGTCGGCTGCTTCGCTTATGGTGGCATCCACGGCCACCGACTGGCTATGGTGCGACATGAGGTTCTTGACCCTCAAACGATTGTTGAAGAGCAGGTCGATGTTGTTGGTGAGGGTGGTGTAGATCTCTTGACGCTTGGCAAAGATCAAGTGTTTATTCGCCTTGATTTCCCGTTCTCGCTGAGTTTGCAAGGCTTCCATTTCGGTGATTTTCTTATTGACATATCGCCGGAATCGAATAAAGGAGAGCAAGGACGCGAGGGGGAGGATGAGAAAGAAGCCAACGAGTCGAGCGACTCGAGGATCTTGGGCTCGCAGGTATTCGTATGCAGCAAGCGGGAGTGTGGCAGGCTTCTCGTCGAAATGCCCTGTGCTGAATCCATGCTCTTGACCGACTTCCGCGACTTTGTCCGTGTTGCCCGTTATCTCGCTGAATGTGCTCTCGGTAACGAATCCGACCATGTGGGCGCTAAATAACACAACCGCGAGCACTAAGGCTATGAGGATCGCGTATTCGACTACCGTACTTCCACGGTCGTCCCGACGAAACCGACGCAAACAGGATCCGAGTAAATTCTGTGGCCAGTCGGAGTTTGAGTCGTTTGGAGTCATTTGCAGTTAGTCTCGTTAGAGATATTCCGGGCCGAAATCTGCTTTTGGACAGTAAACAATAGGTTATGCGCAACACGAATCTTTGAGTGGTGGGCCATATATCGAGACAGCGGAATAGAAATGTCGGATTTTGAACAGTTTTGGGCGTTAGGGTGGATTATTCGTAACCCGACGCGTAAGGGCTTGTTGATTTAATCGAAGGACGACAGCGAGATTTTGATTTCGTTTCGACAATTGCCTTCGCAGTGCGACGAAAACGGCGAGAGCCCTAATCGCATCAGAGGGGTTTTCGCGTTTTTGGCTTCTCGGCGATTAAATCAACAAGCCCGTAAGCGAGGAAATCCGGCGAGTTTCCTCGCTTACGCGTCGGGTTACTATTGCGCCGTGTTTTGGGAAAGTTGGCAACAAACTCATGTCCACAAACGACTTGCAATGAGCTAAGTTCTACTCATGAATAATCCGCTTTAGGGAGGGATCGTTACAATTTGTTTACAACTTGGTGGCGTAGCGACGGATACAATTCATAAGTGGAGGTGTTTGCCGTCGACTGCTACGTAACACAACCACGGTTTACGACGACATTTACGGGATCTCCGGTTATGCCTAATTACACTATTTTGACGGTCGAAGACGACCAAGCGATCCGGCGTGGGATTGTTGATTCGCTACGCTTCGCTGGCTACAAAGTAGTCGAGGCCAGCGACGGAGATACGGGAATGCAGAAGGCTGTTTCACAGGACTACGATCTGTTGCTGCTCGATCTGGTGCTGCCCGGCAAGAGCGGGATGGAAATCCTTTCAGCCGTTCGAGAAATACGACCGACTCAACCCGTCATTATTCTGACGGCGCGAGGCGAAGAGAACGATCGAGTTGAAGGACTTAAGCGCGGCGCGGACGACTACGTGGTGAAGCCTTTCAGTGTTAAAGAACTGATGGCGCGCGTGGAAGCTGTATTGAGAAGATCGCCGGAACGACCGACGGATGTCGAGACAGTCGAATTCCCCCAAGGACGCGCCGATTTCGCTCGCAGGGAATTACAGTATGAAGATGGCGAACGAGTCGAGTTGTCTCAGCGCGAAGTCGAATTGCTGCGTTATCTGGTCAACAATCGCGGCCGGGCCATTGCCCGCGAGGAACTGCTGGCCAACGTGTGGCGAATTAGCCCTCAAGGTGTTTCGACTCGGACGATTGACATGCATGTTGCTCGACTACGGGAGAAACTTCGAGACGACTCCGGAGATGCTCAGGTTTTGTTGACAGTACGAGGCAAAGGATACATGTTCAAGTAATTCCTGGACGACCGCGTCCAACGGAGAATGGTTCCAATCGAGAGTCAAAAATGCACCGCCCCTGGAAAATTTGGAGTATGTATTTGCTGTGTCTGGCGGTGGTTATCCCCGCTATGGTCTGGCTCTCCCTGCGCGCTGTCGAACTGGATCGCATCGAACAAATGCAGAAGAAAAAGATGGCGATTCTGCAGCAACGCACGGAGATGGCGAGGCGGGAAACGCAATACGCTGGCGAACTTGTCGATCTCGAAGGAAGAATCAACACCGCGCTGTGGAGAATCGATACTTCACTGGCCCCGTTACTCGCCCAAGAAGCTGCGCGGCCCTACCAAGAGTACCAGTCGTTTTACACTTTGAGTTCCAAAGGACGCGGCGTCTCATTCTCTCGGTCGCCACTATTGCAACAACCCTCGGAGCATATTCTGCTCCACTTTGTGTGGACCGAAGGGCAGACGGTAATGTCTCCACAGGTTCCGAACAAAGTAACCTGTGATAACGTCGTTGGTAAGGGAATTGAACCCGACTCGATCCCGTGGTCGAACATCGACAAGAGCGGAACGCTACTTGATCAACTCCAGTCAGACGGTGAGTTTCCCGATCTTCTAGCGTCGCTGCCACGCGAGGCATTTCTGGAATCTACTGCCGTTGCCAGTAACGGCATGTGGAATGACAAAATCAATATGTTCATGCAGGGGCAATTTACAAATCCCGCCGTCCTATACGGAAGTGCTCCGCTACCATCAGAAGCCCAGCAAGCAGTGCAAAGCGAGCAAGTCGACGCCGCCGCGGTCGGTCCGCAGACGATAGCACCGCAACAAACTGGAACGCCGCAACAAACCGGACAGCAGTTGGGATTGCAGCAAGGGCAACCATTCGGTCCCTCAGCCGATTCCGAACAGCAGCAAACAAGCCTGACGTTTGAGAATCAGGCTAATCTTCCGGAGCAGAAACGCGTTGTCGAACGGAGTCTCAGTCAAGCCAAATTGCTAGACCAGAATCTTCGCAACGACGACCTGAACCGCAGGGGCCAAGCGGCTCAGTACTACGCCCTGAATGCAGTTAACCAACGCCAAGCGCTCGACACGCTTGCGCCGTCGAGCAAGGTGATTCAAGTCGGCGTGGCCCGTCCCGTTTGGTTCGGAGATAAGTTGCTGTTCGCTCGCCGCGTTCGAGTTGGCGAAACGTGGTTTGTGCAAGGATGTTGGTTGAACTGGGAGAAGTTGAAGTCGGAACTGATCTCGCAGGTTGAGCCACTGTTGCCCGACGTCGATTTGCTCCCAATCTTCGATGGTAGAGTCAATCCCGGCAGGCAACTCGCTACGCTGCCAGTTCAACTCGTCGTGCCGGAACCGGTTCCGGATACGGCACCATTCGTTCTCGGAATACCAAAGTCTTTGGGGGTACTTTCCCCGATGCAAGGCGCTTTAGTCACCGCCTGGTCTTGCTTGGCATTGGCGGCGGTTGCCGTTGCAGTATTGTTAAATGGCGTGTTGGTTTTGAGTGAGCGTCGAGCGGCATTTGTGTCAGCTGTGACGCACGAATTGCGGACTCCGCTGACGACATTCCGCATGTACGCCGAGATGCTTTCTACGGGAATGGTCACCGAAGAAGTACAACGCCAGCAATACACCGAAACTTTACGAGTAGAGGCCGACCGGTTGTCTCACCTCGTAGAGAATGTGCTGCAATACGCTCGGCTCGAGCGCGGACGGCCAGGAAATAGGCGGGAACCGATTGAAATCGGCAAGATGTTGTCTCGATTCGACACTCGTTTGGTCGATCGAGCGAAGCAGGCTTCTATGGAACTGGTCGTGGAAATTCCCGAGCAGCTTCGGGAACTTGAGATTAAGACCGACCCCGCAGCTGTCGAGCAAATTCTGTTCAACTTGGTGGATAACGCCACGAAGTACGCGGTGACCGCAGAGGACCAGCGGATCCACGTTGGAGTCGCCGCCGAGCAAAATGGTGTCGCCATTCGAATTCAAGACCACGGGCCCGGCGTCAGCCCGCAGAGTCGAAGTCGACTTTTTAAGCCATTTTCCAAATCGGTTGAGGATGCCGCAAGCTCTGCCCCTGGTGTTGGATTGGGCCTTGCCCTCTGTCGTCGCCTAGCCAGTCAGCTCGGTGGCTCACTCGAACTAGAGGCCGACCGCGGCGAAGGGGCGTCCTTCCGACTATTTTTGCCTCGCTAGGACGGTTTGCACGGGCGATATATTCCCTCCCTTCATTGATTCGCGCCGGAAATCTATCCCTTTACGGTTCTTTGATGCCAGCTGTCGCGTCTGCGAAGAATTTAGGAGTGACTCGTTGAGTCTCTTCGACCGCTAGTAAATTAGCTGTCCAAGAAAGCCATCATATTGGCTGTTCCGAGTGCCCGGGTGCTGACCATTATTTCTCCCGCGGAGAAGCCAGCTGCTGTGCCGGCAGTCAGCGCGGCGCCGCGAATACGGTCGAAGACGTATTCTTTCTCGGGTGGAAACTGAGATTGATAACAGCGTATGGCGGCCAGTTTTGTCTCGAGCGTTTCGGTTATATCGACCGTGAAGTGTCCGCCAAAACCAGGAAGGATCGGCGGTTCGAAGGCAAGCCGGAAGTACAGTTGATGGGAGATGGTGTGGACTGGGAGGTCCTCAAAGAACTGATCCCATTTCGTCAATCGCGAGTAGAAAACGGCCGCATCCGTGATGAGCATGGCCTGATAGTGGTCGGGAGATGCCATTGGCGTCTTGTCGCCAAAACCGATGACGATCTTGGGACGGAACCGTCGGAATTCTCTAGCCAACGCAAGACGGGCTTCAAAGCAATCGAACAATCTTCGGTTGGGCAGATCCAGGACGACTCGCTTGTGGACTCCGAGTGTCGCGGCAGCGCGCTGCGCCTCCAGCAACCTCGCTTCGGGACCGGGCGAAAGCGGAGTTGGTTCTCCATCGGTCAAATCGACGATACCGACTTTGTATCCCTGCTTGGCCAAAGCTGCTAATGTCCCACCGCAGGCAATTTCGATATCGTCGGGATGGGCCCCAACTGCTACTACGTCCAGGGTTTCATCTTGGCTCACGTCTATCTCCCCCGCGGTGTTGCATCGATCCCGATGCGGATTATTGACGACTGATCAGCGAAAATGCGACGGCGGTATGGGTGCCGCTTACGACTTGATCGCACCAATCAGAAACGTCGGATTCATGGATTCGAAGCGGAGGGTTTCCATTTGAGGCATACCGCGGGCGACTGTTACCATCCAGAGATTACTTTCGCCGATCTTCTTTTGGATGACATCTCTCACCGCGACCACATTCTCCAAGCTAGTAATGTTAGCGACGAGACGCCCGCCTGAGCGGAGGCGATCGATCGCCAAGTCGACGATGTTCGCGACCATCCTGCCAGTACCACCGACGAAGATCGCATCGGGGTCAGGCAAGTCCGTCCAGGCATCCGGAGCCTGACCCAACACGGGTACGACGTTACGGACGCCGAACCGCTCCATGTTCTCGGCCAGCAGTTGATGGTCTCCGGAATCCATCTCGATGGCATACACGGTGCCCGCGGAGCTGATTTGTGCCGACTCGATCGCTACTGATCCGCTACCCGCGCCGACGTCCCAAATAATGCTAGTCGGTCCGAGGTCCATTTCGGCAAGCGCGATACTGCGAACTTCTGAGGGAGTCGCGAGTCCCCGTTTCGGTTGAGCGTGACGAAATAATTCGTCTGGGTTACCAAAGAGACGTCGACCCTTCAACTCGTTCGGACGATCGGGAACATCTGGCTTGCGAATCAGGATCATCACATTCAGTGTCGCAAACTTTTGTTCTGCGACTTCAGTCAACTCGCCTTGCGTAACACGCTCGTCGGGTGAGCCCAGGTTCTCACAAATGTAAACGGAGAAATAGTCGATGCGGCTATCCAGCAGAGCCCTCGCTACTGTGGATGGCGGCACCTCTTCGCTGGTAAAGATACCCACCTTCTCGGCTGTTCGCACACGCTCGATAACTCGGTCGAGCGATTGAGTTGCGAGGTTCGTCAAATACGCCTCCTCCCAACTCTCTTTTACGCGCGCAAAAGCCAACTGCATACTGCTGACGTGCGGGATGACCTCAAATCGGTCTTTGCCTAATTGATCGCAGAGGAAGCGAGCCGTTCCATAGAAGAGTGGATCGCCAGTCGTTAACAGTACGATCCGCTTTTCCGAATTCTTAGCGATGTTATCGACCAGCTCGTCCAACTTGCCCGATGTTTCAATCCGCGTAGCGGAGCTGATGGGAATCACTGTGAACAGTTGCTTGGGACCGATCAAGATTTCCGCCGCGTGAATTAAATCGCGAGCGCTTGTTGTCAATCCATCAAAGCCATCGTCGCCAATCCCAATGATGTGAACTCGTTCGTTATCGCTCAACAGTTCCGTCCTTTGTCGATGAATGCAGCTCGTGCAAGATTCTTAGCTCGATGGGCTTACTGCGCCCTGCCAAATTCTACGTGATTCGACAGCTGATAAAAAGCAGACAAAAAATAACGGCCATAGACGATTGAATCATCTATGGCCGATCGTTGTTCGGCAACTCACCATCAACTCGGGACGATGCGTAGCGGCAGAAGCGATTGTCTTCAGCGCGATTGTTTTCAGCTCGATTGTCTTCAGAGAGGACTGTTCAATGGCAGCTTACACGCCAAACGATTTGCCGCAACCGCAAGAGGTGCGGGCGTTGGGGTTCTCAAACTTGAAACCACGCTGTTGCAAACCTTCGACGAAATCGATCGTTGTACCATCTAGTAACAACGCACTTTTCTTGTCGACAACTACATCCACGCCGTGCATTTCGTATTTGCGATCCGCATCGTCATCGTAGCTGTTGTCGAATTCCAAACGATAGTCGAAACCACTGCAGCCACCTGCGTTAACGCCGACCCGAAGGAACATGTCCTGTTCGATCTGGCCTGACTCTTTAAATCTTCGTACTTCGTCAGCTGCTTTTTCTGTCAGGATAAGCGCCATTGATCGTCTCCATTATCGTTATAAAAAGTGAGGTCAATTTTGACAGTTGTACATGTCTAAAATATACCATTCCATCTATATCGGAAAGATGGAATGCTTTCCAGAAACAAAAATCCTCTTAAATCCAAGAGTAATCAACCTTTACGCTCACCGTCAATACCCAGTCGTGAAATGGACAGGTTGTGGAAAGAGGAATTCTACTGAGTTCCGGACATTTTCCGCAACCGCTGGACGGCTTCGCTGACGCATTGAATGGCAAATTCTACCTCTTCTAGTGTGTTGAATCGGCCCAGGCCGAATCGCAGGCTGGCGCGAGTTTGATCGTCGCTTAAACCCAAGGATCGCAGCACATGACTTGGCTCAGGATTCGCCGAAGTACAGGCGCTGCCGCTAGATACCGCTAGATCGGCCATGCTCATCATGAGCGCTTCGCCGTCCACATCGTGAAAACCGCAATTTAGATTCCCCGCCAATCGCAGGAATGGATCGTCCAGGGCTGGTCCATTCAGTGTGAGTTTGGGAACTGATTGGGAAAGTCCTTCAAAAAGACGATTTCGCAATTTTGCAATTCGAGCAGTTTCGCTGTCGATTTCCTCGACCGCTAGGGAGACTGCGTTCCCAAAGCCAACGATTCCAGGAACATTGAGTGTCCCGCTGCGCAGACCTCGCTCCTGGCCGCCACCTTCGATTTGAGATTCCAGCCGGACATGTTTTGCTCGCCGCACGAACAGGCCGCCAACGCCCTTCGGGCCGTAAATCTTATGCGCAGAAAAACTCATCAGATCGACACCGAGTTCCGCCAGGTCGATGTGTATCTTGCCGACTGCTTGAGTCGCATCGGTATGCAGAACGATTTCACGCTGGCGGCAGACTTCTGCGATTTCGCCGAGCGGCTGAATGACACCGACCTCGTTATTTGCCAACATCAGACTGACAAAAACGGTGTCGTCGCGCAACGCGTCGATGACCGTAGCTGCGCTGATTCTGCCGGCCTCTGGAGCGTCGTTGCGGTTGACATCCAGCCAAGTGACGGGCATCCCACGCTTCTCCAGTCGCGCGATGGGATCGATCATCGCTTTGTGCTCGGTCCGCGAGCAGACGATGTGTTGCCCTTTTGATTTCGTTCGTTGCAGAGTTCCGTGCAACGCAAGGTTGTTGCTTTCGGTAGCCCCACTTGTAAAGACGATGGAGCGAGCTGAAGCGTTCAGCGCTGTGGCGATAGCCGAGCGAGCGTCGTCGACAGCGTTCTTGGCATCCCATCCGAAAGCATGGCTTGTACTACCAGCGTTGCCATAACATTCACTGAAGTAAGGCAGCATTGCTTCGACAATGCGCGGATCTACCCGCGTTGTCGACTGGTTGTCCATGAATACTGGTTTGTTGACCATCCGGGGCCGACCTCGACTGACCTAGTCGTTGAAGATCGCCTTCAACGCGATCTGTGACCAGCTTTCAAAGTGTTCGAGGTTTTCGCGGATTTCACTCAACTGGAGAAAACCTGCCTCAGAGATGTCGTCTTCGCGCGGACTAACGTCCGGTGATTCGACAGTAAAAACGTGGACGACTCCCAAGTGGACTTTTCCAACTTCGGTTTCGTCGTCATTGATCATGCCGACACATTGGTCCTCGTACTTGCAGTTAATGGCGACTTCTTCCTCGAGCTCGCGTCGCATTCCTTCGCGATAGGGATCGAGATTCGCTTCGGCGTCGTCCGACGAGATGTGTCCGCCGACACCAATACTGCGTTTGGCGTGCAAACGTTTCTCGCCTTGCCCATTGCCACGCGTGTAC
Organism: Pirellulaceae bacterium; assembly: GCA_047620805.1. Lineage (GTDB taxonomy): Bacteria > Planctomycetota > Planctomycetia > Pirellulales > Pirellulaceae > JBLHLE01. The sequence goes on along the minus strand of JBLHLE010000069.1, from coordinate 282 downwards.
TGAAAAATGGAAACTTCTCCATCTTCGTTGACATACTTGAAGATGACATAGGGTATCAACTGCTTAAAGGACGGATCTTGTTCCATCTCCGACCGCGGTCGATAGCTCGTGTTTTCCGGGCTGAATAACTTGTCGATATACAAGTTCACTTCCTCTGTGAAACCCTGAAAATAACCCAATTCGTGGAATAGCTCCGTGGGCACGACAAGTACTTTCTCCGTGTCGACGAGTGACATTCTTCGTTTCCTTCCTACGTGATTGCCATTATCCGGTCCATCCACT
>JBLHLE010000068.1:0-12991 GCA_047620805.1 Pirellulaceae bacterium | reverse complement strand
GACGACCTGCATTTAGAACCGCTGCAACTCGAATTCTTACCGAACCTCGAAGATATTGCGGAAACTTCGGAAACGCAACTGCCAGAAACGCCCACCACCGACGCCAAGAAAGCGGTCGACGATTCCGCTGGGCCCAGCGGTGGCGAAAATGTCGCCACCAAAAAAGTCATCGAAACTCCAGTCGTCCTCGCAGGGATCGTTGTGGTGTCGCTGTTTTTCATTGGAGTGATCGCTACCGCGAGTTACATGTTTATTGGGGGCGGGGGCCGGCAGGTCAACAAGGGCTCGGTTGTCGAAGAGCCAACCGAAGTCGATCCGAACGAAACGGATCCAGGGACGGATCCAGAGACGGATCCCAACGCGAATGATCCTGGCGAGAATGATCCTGGCGAGAATGATCCTGGCGAGAACGAACCTGGCGAGAGCGATCCCGACGAGAGCGAACCCAGCGAAAACGAGCCCAGCGAAAACGAACCCAGCGAACCACGTCAAAACGAACCAGAGCCAGGCGAAGAAGATCCGAAAGATCCACAGAATGGCGATCCACAGAATGGTGGAAACGGTGAACCGGGAAATGAACATCCGCCCAAGGACCCGGGGAATAAAACCGAGCCTGTAGGTCCAAAGCTGCCCGAACTGCCGAAGACGTTTTTTGCACTGCAACTGCAAGATAAGAATCGCGTGGAAGTTCAGGATTCCGCGAAGCTGGCGCATGCAGAAGAATTCACGATCGAGATGTGGCTACGCTGCGAAAGCAAAACTGGCACCTATCGCTGCCTTGGAACATTAGCTCGAAATGACGAATCGCAGCGAGGCCTTCGTCTACACGGTTGGGCAGTGGATCTCAACGTGACGGAAGAATCGATCGACGTGCTCGTGTTGGAGGCCGTGGACGATCTCGTGCATCGCACCGTGACTGGAAAATTCAGCAACGACCGGAGTTGGCATCACGTGGCGCTGGTGAGTGGTGACAATGAGCTGAGATGCTTTATTGATGGACGGGTCGGGCATCGGGCGACTCGACAATTTGTCGTCGATCCCGCGGACGCCCGCGATCTATGTTTTGGCGCTCCCCCTTTTAGTCGAGCGACCATGAGTTTTCCCGGTCAGTTGCGGGCACTCCACTTGGCCTCCACGGCGTTCTACAGCGATGAGTTCACTGTGTCCGCGTCGATTTCTTCAACACCGACTACGAAGATATTGTGGGACTTCGAGAAGCCGAAGTTGGCCGAAGTGACGGACCTACAGGATAAAGACAATAGCGGCCGATTGGTCGGAACTCACTGGGTTCGATTTCAGGACGAAATAGTCGTCGCTCTGGGCGACGCCGACCTGAACGATTTAAGAAACCCACCTAAAGAGCCCAACGCACCCAACGCACCCGCACCCAACGCACCCGATCCCAACGCACTCGATCCCAACGCACCCGATCCCAACGCACCCGATCCCAACGCACTCGATCCCAACGCACTCGATCCCAACGCACTCGATCCCAACGCACCAGACCCCGGCGAACCGCGGGTTGTCGAGGACACACGATTGCCTGTTCCGGAAGCTGCGGAGTTGAAAGAGGCGCTTAGCGGCGTCGCAGAATTGTATCGAGATCAGATCGAAGCAGCGAAGACGACCAAAGAGTTGGCGGAATTGAGTCGCGGGATTTTGGTCGCGGCGCTCGACACAGACGACGCCCCGGTTGCTCGCTACGCCATGTTCAAAAGTGCGGCCGATTTCGCCGCCCGTTCGGGCCGTTTCCTGCTGGCCTGGAAGGTTTTGGATGAAATGGCAGCTCTGTATCAAGTGAGCGTTGTCGAGGAGAAGGCTGCTGCATTGAAAAGAGCGTCCGATCGATTCGACGCCCATTACAAATTCAAATTGGGGGCCAAGGGGTGGATTCATCTAGTGGACGCTGCTGTTTACGAGGATAAGTACGAATTAGCGCGTCGGTACGCGGCAAAGGCCAACGGAGCAGCATTGCGTTCGTTCGACGACGATTTCAAACGATACGTGGATCTCGGTTTGAAAGCGATCAAGCAGTTAATGACGGCTTATGAACTACGACGTCTCGATCAACAGCAGACTGTGGCTGAACTAGCGACTGATGAGGAAGCTGCCCAATGGGGGCGATTCTTGTGTCTCTACAAGAATCAGTGGGAAGTTGGGTTGGAGTTGTGGAATCGCGGTAATGAGTTGAGCGATCCAATGGTGTCGCTGGTACAACTCGACGTCCAGAACCCCACTGGCGTCAAAGAGCGGATTTCTGTAGCAGATCAGTGGTGGCAAGCTCACGAAAAAGCAACGGATATTTTGCCCAAGCGGTTTTTCGCTCAACGGGCCAGTTTCTGGTATCGAGCGGCGTTTGCGGATCTGAAGGGGATAGCTCAGGCAACCGCCGAAGTGCGTCTCCGAAAGACCGAACTGAGCGAAATCATGTTGGATCGCGGTAAGGCGGTCGATTTGGTGGAAGTCATGGAGCCGCAGAATAAATCGAATAATTGGGTTAAGCGTGGATCTCGATTGGGGATCGCCCAGTCGCAATCGCGCGTGCACGAGAACTCGATGCTATTTGCCGATGGCGTGTACGAGTTACACGCAGTGTTAAATCGAACCGAAGGCAGCAAGTCGATCGGAATCAGTTTCCCTGTTGGTGCAGAAAACGTCTTAGTTTTTAAGTTCGGTGACCAGCAAAAGGAAGTGGCAGGCCTAGAGTTGATCGAACACAAATACGTTGGCAATAGCGAATTTGACCGACCGGATTTGCTGCGAAACGGTACGCAACACGCCATCCGCATCCTCGTTAAACCAAGCGTCGATCGCGCTCGTGTGAAGGTTATGTGGGATGGCCGAGTATTCGTCGATTGGGAGGGACCGCTGGAGCATCTGTCCACGCGGTCAACCTATGGGGATGGCGTCGCAGTTTTTACCGATGCAGGAAATACACTGGTCTTTGACCGCTTGCAGTTGCTGATGATTAGCGGCGATTTGCTGCGGGAAAATTCTAAGTAGGCCTTGTAAAAAGGTCCGATCCCGAATTATGCCCGATCTGTAGGCTTGTTCTTTTCGTATAATGCCCGTACATCTTCTGTATGGAAGTGCGACGACTGGCATTTAAAGGACGAGCTGACGATATGACCGCGACGAATCGACCCGAGAATTTACTGCAACTTCGCGAGAGTGGATGGAAGAGCCGCTCAATTCGAGTGGAAATCTACGAGAATTTTTTATCCAAACTCGAATTGGGTGAGACGATTTATCCTGGAATCGTCGGTTACGACGACACTGTCATTCCAGAAATCAATATCGCGTTGCTGGCCGGGCACGACATGTTGTTCCTCGGCGAGAAGGGGCAGGCAAAGAGCCGTTTGATGCGAGCGCTGATCCAATTTTTAGATGAAGCGATTCCTTACCTGGATATTCCTAACGCGCCAGTGCACGAGGATCCGTATCATCCGATTACGCAGATCGGCAAAGCGTATGTAGCAGAGCACTCTCCGCAAGAAATCCAAATCGCTTGGTGGCCTCGCAAAGAAAGATACGCGGAACGACTAGCCCCGGGGACAAAATTCGCCGATATCGTTGGCGAAATTGATCCAGCGAAATTAGCTGGAGGCAGCAGCATGTCGACTGAGGATGCACTTCACTTTGGGCTCATTCCGCGGATGCATCGAGGGATTTTCGCAATGAACGAGCTTCCCGAACTGGACGAATTGGTGCAGGTTGGACTGTTCAATATCCTCGAAGAACGAGACGTACAGATTCGCGGCTATCCGATTCGGTTTGAGATCGACCTGCTGCTCTTGTTTTCTGCGAATCCGTCGACGTACAACCGCAGCGGAAAAGTTATCCCTCAGTTAAAGGACCGCATCGGTTCGGTGATTCACACTCACTATCCACGCGACCGGGACTTGGGAATTGAGATTATCGAACAGGAAGCGGGGATTGATCTGGGCGGCCCCTACCCCGTGCTCGTTCCGCAGTTCATGAAAGAAGTGGTCGAAGAATTGACGGCCGCAGCGCGCAAGTCAAAGTACATTGACCAGCAGTCCGGCGTGAGTGCCCGATTTAGCATCGCCAACTATCGCACGATGGTTGCAAGTGCTCGACAGCGTGCCGTGGTCCTGGGCGAGAAGCCCGCGGTGCCACGAATCAGCGACCTCGCTCACCTCTATTCTTCATCGCTCGGCAAATTGGAACTCGATTTGATGGGGAGTCACCAGATGTCGGAACGTCAGATTCTCGATGCGCTGATCGCGGAGGCGATCGGCGTTGTTTTCGAGGAGTACGTTACAGAACACGGCTTGGCAGAAATCTGCAACGTGTTTGGCAAAGGCGTCAAAATTGAAGTTGGTGATATGCTGCCTTCTCAACATTATCGAGATCGAGTCACTGATGTTCCAGTGATTTGGGAAAAAGCGTTCGAGGTGAACGCATCCGAAAGCGAAGCCGTTCACGCTTCATGCGTCGAATTCGTTTTGGCCGGATTGCACGCTACTGATCGCGTTTCCAGGTCGCAAACTTATGGCCGCATCACTTATCATTGGGACGACTATGACCAATAACGACAATCTCGAATCGTCCGGTGGCGAGGCGAGTGGTGCGTCTCGCAAGCGAATTGGTGGCGTGATCCATACGTACCAGAAATTCGATCCGCAGCAGTTCCCTAGTCCAACTCAGCCACCTCCGGATGCAGTATCGCCGGCTCTAGAGCACATGCTCATGTACGGTAGTGGCAGGAGGCTGACGGAAGCAGAACTGGCGCGAGCAATTCGACTCGACCCCAGTCAGATCGCTGGTCTTGGTCCTAGCTTGGAAGCTCTGTTGGCGATCTTGATGGAACGCAAGCAGAAGATACTTGCGAAGTACGAGACGGGCTCCGTCGTCAAAGCAAGCCGCAAACTATATCATCGCCAAGCGACGTCGCTCGAACCGCCTGGCGATTTTGCGGCGCGATACATGGACGCGGTGACTCGCGAGCAAATCTACGCGATGGAACGTCTGTGGTACGCGCAAGACGATGAGCGGTCTCCGTTCTCGCGGCAACTTTTACAGTTGATGCAGACTCTCGGTGATAAGTACCAAGTAGATGAACTGGCGTCCAAATACGAATTCATTGGACGGACGAAAATGTCGGTCCCCGATGCACTGCTAGTGAAAGAAGAGTTGGAAAGAATCGATGAGCTGATTCGGCAAATTGAAGATGCGATGGAAAACGCTCAGATTGCCATCATCGACATGGAACAACTGGCGGAGTTCGTCGATCCGGGCGATATGCAGCAGTTGGAAGAAATGCAGCGGATGATGGAGCAGCAAATTCGCGAGATCGCCGAACGCCAGGGGCTGACCAGTGAGGGAGGTTTTTATCAATTGACTCCTCAAGCCTACCGCACCTTTCAGGGCAAGTTGCTGCAACGAATCTTTTCCGATCTTCAGGCTTCTCGCACCGGAAGGCACCAAGGTCCCATCGTCGGTGAAGGGAGCGTCGAGTTGCCGCAAACGAAACCCTACGAATTCGGCGACTCCGTCTCTCAGATGGATATTCCGCAAACAATGATCAACGCAATGCTAAGGCAAGGATCGGAACGGCCGATTCGGATGAGAGCCGAGGACATCGAAATTCATCGTACTCGCAATACGCCGAAATGTGCAACGGTCGTCATCATGGATATGAGCGGATCGATGCGGTACGACGGCCAGTACATGAATGTGAAGAGGATGGCGCTGGCAATGCAAGGGCTCATTCAGAGCGAATACCCTGGCGACTTCCTCGAATTCATCGAGATGTACACGTTCGCCAAACGACGACCCGCTGGCGAGATCATCGATTTATTGCCGAAACCCGTGACCATTCACGATCCCGTGGTACGCTACAAGATCGACATGAGCCGCGATGACATCAGCGAATCCCAGATTCCGCCGCACTTCACCAATATTCAGCACTCATTGCAAATCGCTCGCAAATTGCTGTCGACTCAGGATACGCCCAACCGGCAGGTGATTTTGATAACGGATGGGTTACCAACGTCTCATTTCGAGGACAACTTCTTGTACCTGCTGTATCCGCCGGACGAGTTGACCGAGACAGCGACGATGCGAGAAGGGCATCTATGTGCTCGCGAGGGGATTACCCTCAACATGTTCTTGGTTCCCAGTTGGTCGCAATCTGAAGAAGATATTCGGTTTGCTTATCGTTTAGCGGAATCCACTAAGGGGCGGGTCTTCTTTACAGCGGGTAACGATCTAGATCGCTACGTCGTCTGGGACTATATCTCGAGAAAACGAGAGATTCTAGGGTAGGAGATTTTGGGGTAGGTGCGAGCGCTGCCATTCTCGCGGACCTTGGAAAGGTCACAAAACGCATAACCGGTCGCGCTTCACATTTTCAACCGTTACGATCGTAATTTGTGGTGATTCGCCAGCGATTGAATTGGTCCTGCATCGAAATGTCGACCTATATTTATTCTGACCAAACGGTCGTAAGTGTTGTCACTACCGCATTTTCAGAAAGGCGAACGCAATGGGATCTATCGACAGTGCAGTCAGTAGCGTCATTGCCGCCAAGAAAAGTGCAGTGGAATCACAGGTGGCATTCGCAATCGCTGCCAAGCAACTCAGCGTCACCAAAAGCCAGGGTGAAGCTGCATCACAACTCGTTGAAGCTGCCGCGCAACTCAGTAAAGCGATCGGCAAAGGCTTCCACTTCGACGCGCAAGCGTAACATCGCGTTTGCCGATTTCTCGTTCTGCATTTTCCGTTTCACAAGCGCTAAAGTGGCGCGTGTAAATGTGCGAGGGAGTGTTTTCTTTTCGGGAGAAAAGTTGCGCAATGTATTCCTTTTGTGTCATCTCTTAGTTAAGTTAAATGCTGAAGCGGTTACTTGTGTTTTGTAATTGCAAACTCGGTTCATCAATAGTTCACGCATGTTGAATCTCTTTGATCAATTCGTCGACAATCCAGTAGCGGATACATACCTCGCTTTGCGAGAGAAACTGCTGATGGAATCGACGTACTCAACATTGACCGTTGAAGCTGCTGAAATTGCTCATCGCATTGAGCAACGTCGGTATCAAGAAGCTTTGGAACTGTTGGATTCACTGCAACCCGGATGTTTACTTAGCCCGCGTCTGCATATGCAGCTGGCGTTGATTGGCGAAAAGCTGGGCGATTCCGAGCAGTTGGAGGTTGAACGTTTTCTATTCCGTTGCTGTCTAGATGGAATACTCGATACGGGCAGCGGTGATCGCCGCTCGCCGTTTATCGTGACGCACTCGACTGACGTCGTCGATATCTTGAGCACGATTGACGTGCAAAAGGGCTCTCAATTCTTCGTCGAGGAAGGTGATCGTCGCTACGATATTATCCACTCGACAACGGGCGAAGAGTATTGTTTCGATGTGACGGACGTACTTCACCCTGCGGAATTGGAAGTCTGGCGGCACGAAACGCTGATGAATTGAAAGCGTTGCGTCTTGATCGCGCTGGCATTCTAGAAGTCGAAATTGAGGGCGGGCGTATCGTGTTTAAATGTTCGCTGTTCCCAGTGGCAGTTGTAGGTTGCCAGTAAGTTGGCGGGATCTTCAAAGTAGTCGCCCATTTGTGCCAATTGTTCGTTGGTGTGATTGGAGCCCGATGATTCTTTGTTGTGCGAAACAACCAGCACGAAGTACGAGCCGCGATTTGGCACGTTGACGCTGTAATTCCCTTGTTGATCGACTTTGGCGAGATCTCCGCCGAATTGTTGCAAAGCTGTTCTTCCCGAGCTGATCGTTTCAGCGTTTGGCCTGATGTTTTGCTGGTTTATCTTGCCGCTTAATTCTGGTCGGCTACCGACGGGAACGACGATGACGACGGAACCAACGTCGGGAGAGACTTCGTTACTGTCGTCAACGTACTCGACGCGTCCCGAAATAGTACAGGGTTGTGGGCCCGTATCGACGATCCGTATTGGAGCGGAGATACGTCCAATAGTTAAGCCAATGAGAAAACAGAAGACGGCAACCACACCGAGTAGTCCGCCTTGCATATAGATGACGTTGCGAGGCACCGCGACGCGGTCGTAGTCAATTTTGGACGCTTCCACTTCGGCAGCGAAATGATCCTCGTCTCCGGATTCGTAGACCCATTCCGTTTCTTCATCGAAGACGGCGAATCTCGCGAACGGGTCCATTTGTTGACCGTCGCCGGGACCTTGCTCCGCGGGCACGTCGGCAGGTGCGTTTTGGTCGGGTTGGGGGACTTCAATCTGTTCGCCACACTTGGGGCATTTCGCGCGCGCCCCAGCCTTGGTTGAGCTGACGCTCAATTTCTGGTTGCAGTTTTCGCAGGCGAACTTAATTGGCATGGGTAGTTACAGACAAAGTGCACGATCAGAAACTTCATTGTAATCAAGCCGACGATCTTCGCCGAGACGTAGCAACGCTGTCGATTCCAGCAACTTAAACCTGGGCACTCGAGGAGTCTGGTTGTGACGGTTGGTCGGCTATCCCGCTTGCACATGCCACGCGGGCTTCGTCTTCTTCCAGGGCGCGAAGCCCCAATGTCCCGACGAGCAGCACAGTATTCGTCGCCAGCAGGGCCAGGATCGTCATACCTAGATACCATAGGAAGTTGGCTGTCCAATCCTCGGTATTGGCTGCCAGTGCGTAGCCACCAATAACGACTGCGAATGCGACCAACAGGATTGGTAAAGCGATTACGAGAGATTTAATAAGTAGTTTTGGGATCACGTTATGGTCCGTTAAAATTTGCGTAAGTTGTGTATTTTGTTGGTTGTGCGGGGTACCTGTCAATGGCTACGGAAAAGGTTGATCTTTGTCGAATGCCAAGAACTCAAGTTGACGGAGGTGTGCTTGTCAGGTCAAAATAGCATTTAGGGTCACAGGGGAACCAGAGTCGAGGAAATCACTGAATTCCCCACATTCTCCGTTTTTGGGCGGCGGGTTGCATGCCAGCTTTGAACGGGAGGACGTTAGCACTTGATTTGGTCGATTTTTTCGACTGTATCGAGGTGCGTTTGAATCGTCCCTTGCAAGACCGACAGGGGTAATATTTGCTGCTTGATCAGACTCGCGCTACATTTATCAACAGGGCGATCGCCCTGATTGAGTTGTCACGATGACGATGAAGTTGGAGGAATCCACTATGACCGCCCTTAACTCCCGCGCGCTTCGCTGGTTCATGCTGTTCTTGATCACGATTGCCACCATCTGGGGACCGCTGTGTTTCGCTGGAGTGGTGACACTAAAGAGTGGCGTGGTGGTCGAAGGTCGCATGGGCAAGGTTCACTCATTGGCCGACGACCCCTGGAATCCCAGTGGAGGTGGGGCTGTCAAAGTGAAACAGATCGTCATTCTGGACGACGGTTTAACTCGACGCTACGTTTCGACTATTCAAACGCGTAGTGCCGCCGAAAACGATCGAGTGGCTCCGCAAGTCATCAACATCCATCAGCGCGTTCAAGAGTCGGGCCGGAGGATCGCAGGAGTCGGACCGTTGATGAGAGTCCAACCGTTCGATAAGTACGGCCGCCGCATCATTACGATGAACATGCCCACGGGCCCAATCGATGTGATTCAGGGAATCACGGAGATCACTCCCAAGTACGTGAAAGTCGAAGGGCTATTGGGAAAATACGGATACATTTGGGACATGCGCTTGGCGACCAGTTCGATTCCGAGGTCGACGTTGAGTGGCATCTTGATGCAACAGATTGATCAAGACGATCCCGATGCGCGGCTGCAGATCGTCCGGCTTTACATTCAGGCCGAGCGATTTCGCGATGCCAGGATGGAATTGGAAGCGGCCATCAAAAAATTTCCAGAGCTTGCCGATCTGAAGCGGCAGGTTCAGGAACTGTACCAAATGGGAGCCAAGCGAATTATCGACGAGATCAAACTCCGTCGAGATGTTGGTCAACATACGCTCGCAGTTTCGATGGCGGACAAGTTTCCAACTCAAGGTGTTGCAGGGCAGACAATTTTGGCCGTTCGCGACATCCTGGGAGAATACGATCGCCTTAAGGGAGAGCGGGATCGCGTCCTCGAATTGTTGGACGTGCACTTTAATCAATTAGAAAACCCGCAGCTCCAAGTCCAACTCAAGCCGATCTTGGCGGAAATTAAGGGCGAGCTGAACATTACTACTTTGAATCGCATGGCTGATTACGCTCGGCTCGCCGACGACAAGGAAATGAAACCCGGTCAGAAGTTGGCGTTGGCCCTCAGTGGTTGGCTGCACGGCAATGGAGCTGGAACTCAGAACCTGGCAGTGGCAATTTCTCTATACAGCGTTCGCAATTCCATTCGCGAGTATCTGCGCGCGACACATATCGGCGAACGAAAGCAAGTGCTGCAGAAACTGCTGGCGATGGAAGGTAGCGATGCCGAGAGTGTCGCCAAGTTAATCAAGTTCATGAAGCCCGCAATTGAAACGGACTTGCCAGCGCCGGTCGAAGAGAATCCCGCGGTCGAAGAGAATCCCGCGGTCGAAGGGAATCCCGCGTTCGAAGAGAAACCCACAGTCGAAGGGAAACCCACGGTAGAAGGGAATCCCGCGGTCGAAGGGAATCCCGCGTTCGAAGAGAAACCCACAGTCGAAGGGAACCCCACGGTAGAAGGGAACCCCACGGTAGAAGGCTATTATGAATTGACCGCGCCTGGATTAGCGGCCGCGCCCGACATCGGTTATTGCATTCAGCTACCCCCAAACTACGATCCTTATCGCAAATATCCCGTCGTCGTCACACTGAATGGAGCGGGTTCGACTCCTCAACAGCAGATCGATTGGTGGGCCGGAAGCTATTACGATAAGTCGGCGATGCGATTGGGCCAAGCAACTCGTAACGGCTACATCGTAATTGCTCCTAAATGGTCCATTCCGTTTCAGAAGAAATACAACTACTCGCTGAAAGAGACGGCCGCCGTTCTCTTTAGTCTGCGGGACGCAAGTCGACGTTTCTCAATCGACTCTGATCGAGTTTTCCTGAGCGGACATTCAATGGGCGGCGAACTCGCCTGGGATGTCGGCTTGTCTCACCCCGATCTGTGGGCAGGAGTGATTCCAATTGTGCCAACAGCGGATAAGTACATCAAACGCTATTGGGAAAATGGACGCGGCTTGCCAATGTACTTTGTTTGTGGGCAATTGGATGGTAACAAGATGTCTATCAACGGTCCCGAGTGGGATCGTTACCTGACTAAAGCTGGCTACGATTGCATGGTGGTCGAGTACTTGGGACGAGGTCACGAGCATTTCCAAGATGAAGTGCATCAGATTTTTGACTGGATGGACAAACACAATCGCGATTTCTTCACCAAGGAGTACAAGTGTTTCACGATGCGGCCGTGGGACAACTTTTTCTGGTGGGCTGAACTGGAAAATTTCCCTGAACGCGGAATGGTGCTTCCCGAACTCTGGCCGCCATCGTCGCGGACGCAACCGGTCTCTACCGAGGGACGAATTCTGAACAACAATCGCATTAGCTTGCGAACCGGTGCCGATAAGGTGACGATCTACCTTTCGCCCGAGATGGTCGACTTCAAGCTGCGAGTCGGCATTACGTTGAATGGCCGGTCGAAGAACTTGGATGTGAAGCCCGACACTCAGGTGATACTGGAAGACGTCCGCACGAGAGCTGACTACGTGCACCCGTTTTGGGCGAAGGTCGAGTTCTAGACCAAGTAACCATTTTCAAACAGCAAATTCCAAATGGCAATTACCAACATCTAAACGGTGCACGAACAGCACAGGTGTTCCCGCAATGTCATTTGATCTTTGTCATTTGCCGTTTGATTTTTTGCCGTTTGTCACCGGGTTAGCGGGGGGCCAGACCTGGTAGACCTGCGGAGTTTAATACGGCGGTCTCGTTCGATTCGCGATTCACCAAGCACCCCTTGACGATCCAGCCGTTGTCGGTCGATTCGACAAAGAAGCCAGCGGGAGCAAAGTAGTGCTCCACCTTCGCAAATGCGGGCAGTTTCGACCCATCGATTTTTTGTTCACGTAGGACGCCATCTTCGCCAGTACCGAGTGCTCGGTTGAGGAATTTACCCATGATAGTTTCGGACTGAGGCATTTTGCCTAGTCGCAAGAGTTCATAGGTTGGGCGGTACGCTTGGGCCGTCCGCGTGAAGAACTGGAAGCTTTGCGGACCAGCTCCGAGCTTTTTGAGGGCGGCGGAGACCGTGCGGTAATCGGAAGCTGTACTTAGCATTTCGGGCTCCTTCATCTGATCGAGAACGTCGATAATGTGGTCTGCGTGCGAGGCGATCACAAGCAGGCCTTTGTTGTTTCCGCGATCGAGCACGGTGATAGCCGAGTTGGGTAGGCCAGCTTGCTGCGGCTCTTCCTTCGTCGTCGGGGGACCAAAGTCGTCGAAGTCGTCGAAGTCGTCGAAGTCGGGCGTTTCCACTTCGAGTTCATTGACGGCGGCGTTCTTATTCGCTGCGACGATTTCCCAGACGATCTGAGTTCCGTGTATTGTCTTGAGAGCCCCGTTGTCTTTTGCCATCGCTTTATTAATGGCTTTGGCGACGATTCCGGGGTTCACGATATCGATAGCAAACAACAAACGTTCGCACTTTGGATCGATTGGCAGCTTGTGGTCGCTGATCATCGTTGCTCGCTCGGCGAAGTTCTTGATGAGGTGCTGACGAATGTCAATTTGTGGGCCGTTGGGGTCCAGCTTGATACCTTCGAGCATTTCCTCAAAGACTTCTGATCCGACAAGTTCGTTGACCAGCGTCTTAGAGTATTCAAATGCTTCTTTCATTTTCCAGTTGAAGGACATATACGTCGCGGCATTGTGAGGAACCCAGTCGGCTGGACCGAGCAGAAGCGAGTTGGGAAAATTTAGCATGCGAGCTGCCAGATTGTATCGTTCGGGGTTGCCAGCGATTGGCGGGGCGAAGATATAAGTATGGTGCATCATGTCGTTGTCAGTGGTCGAGAACGAGATGTGTCCAGACAGCCCCTGCACGGCACCAAAGCCCTGGTTTTC
>JBLHLE010000067.1:0-13087 GCA_047620805.1 Pirellulaceae bacterium | reverse complement strand
TGCAAGTCGTAGTGAGCAGTAGTTTATTCAACGGCTAAGCCCAACGGAATTTAGCAACTCAATTTCCGCTCCACTCGAGCGGACTGGTGATAACCTTTAGCGGTGAGACGATGATAACCTCGAGCAGAATGCGAGAGATCGCGACGACCTCGGCTATCTTAGCAATGGTCCTATGCGTGGGATGTGGTGCTCCCGAAGCCGATTTTCAACAAAATCACGTCTATATTCTCAAGCAGAAGAACGAGACGGGCGGAGCGTTCACGGATCCGCAGCGCAAAGATCTGGCGAATGTCATGGAGGCGTTGTTTGGTACTCCGGATAAACCACACATTCCTCAGACCGGAACGGACACCACGTCGCTGTTTCAAGAAAACAAATTGTTGATGGCCGCAGGTCCGTACGGTAGCTACGAAGACGGACGACCTCGCGGATTGTATCGCGAGCATTGTGTTCACTGTCACGGAGTTACAGGCGACGGCAAGGGCCCAACGGCTCAATTCCTCAATCCCTATCCGCGCGACTATCGACTTGGCAAGTTCAAGTTCAAATCGACACCCGACGCCAAACCGCCAACTCACGACGACCTGCGATTGATCCTTTACAACGGTATTCCCGATACCGCGATGCCGTCCTTCAAGTTGCTCCCCGCCGATGAACTGGAAGCGCTGATTCAATACGCTCGCTATTTATCCATCCGCGGAAAGGTCGAACGCGAATTGATCTTTGCGATGGCCGAGTTTGGTGAAGAGGAGCGTTTGTTCGACGCTACCAGTGCGGTAGTTGCCTCAAAGAAAGCAACTGAGGTTGCCGATATCGTCAACGGAGTGCTCGAAGAGTGGGTTGCTGCGGAGCTGGCATCGTTGAAGATCCCGCCGGCTCCCCCCAAGAGTCAACTCGCTGAATCGGTTGCCAAAGGTAAAGCTTTGTTCTACGGCGATGTTGCCGGTTGCGTGAAGTGCCACGGCGATTCTGCCTTGGGTGACGGTCAGAAGACAGACTACGACGACTGGGCGAAGGATTATTTCGATCCGAAGAAGCCCAATGACAGATATCAATATATGGCGTTAGGTGCACACGAACCGCGAAACATCATTCCTCGTAACTTGCGAGCAGGTGTTTACCGCGGAGGCCGCCGCCCCATCGACTTATATCGCCGGATCGCTAACGGTATTACGGGAACACCTATGCCGAAAGCACCAGCATCGCTCCCCCCGGAAGATATCTGGCACCTTGTAAATTATGTGCGGAGTCTCCCTCGTGAAACGACGAGCGATCCGTACCAGCATGTTCCCGTGAACAATCGCGAACGAAACTGATTGGGAGGTTAATTGTGGGACGTTTTTGGAGTCTCTTATTCTTAATGGTTCCGGTGCTCGGAGTTGGCGTATTCGTCGTCTTCGCTGCCGAAATCGGATTCGAAGATCACTGGTTGCCAGAGAATGTCAACGAGCACGGCCGAGTCATCGATGACTTGTTCATGTTCATTCTCTACCTGACCGGAGTGATCTTCATCGCAACCGGTATCGCTTTGTTTTGGTTCCTTTGGAAATACGATGCGGAAAAGAACACCGAGCCCGTGAAATACGTTCACGGTAGCCATACATTGGAAGTCGTTTGGTCGATCGTTCCAGCGGCAACCTTGCTGTTCATCGCCATCTACCAAATGAATGCCTGGGCCGATGCGAAAATGCGACGCCCCACGACACCTGGAACCGATCGGCCTCTTCCGGTCTTGGTCGAAGTCACCGCTCGTCAGTTCGAGTGGCGATTGCGGTACGCTGGACCTGACAAGACCATGGGAACCGACGACGACGTCTTCGGCGTTAACGATCTACATATTCCCATCGACGAGGACATTGTCATTGCCATCAAGAGCAAGGACGTCTTGCATAGTTTCTTCCTGCCGAATTTACGAATCAAGCAAGATATCGTTCCCGGTATGAAGCAACACATTTGGTTCAAGGCCAACAAGAAGGGCGTTTACGACATCGTTTGCGCCGAACTCTGTGGATGGGGTCACTACAAAATGAAGGGGCGTTTGACGATTACGTCCCGAGACGATTTTGATACGTGGCTTGAGGAAAAACACGAAGAACAAGAAGTCTCCGAGTTTGATCCGGAGGGAAGTGAATAATGAGTAGTACGACAGTTGGTAGTGTTTCCGACGCACACGCCCCGCCCGCAGGCGGAATACGCGAGTTTGTTTCGACGTATGTCTTCTCGCTCGATCATAAGATCATCGGGTTGCAGTTTCTGTTTTCTACATTGCTGTGGTTCCTGGTCGGCGGTTTGCTCGCACTGGGGATTCGCTGGCAACTAGCTTGGCCTTGGACGAGTCTCCCGGTGCTTGGCAGTTCCGGCATGTTCGCCACCGAAGGCGGGCAGATGTCGCCCGAGTTCTATACGACCTTGTTTACGATGCACGCCACCGTGATGATCTTCTTTGTGATCATCCCGATTTTGGCTGGTGCGTTTGGAAACTATCTCATCCCACTGATGATCGGTGCGGACGATATGGCGTTTCCGACCTTGAATATGTTGAGCTACTGGTTCATGTGGCCAGCGTTCATGTTCATCGGATCCAGTTTCTTCTTCCCGCCGTATGGTGCGGGGGCGGGGTGGACATCGTATCCTCCACTGTCGGCATTAAATGAAGCTGCCCCCGGTAGTCTTCACGCGCAGACGCTGTGGCTGATGGGAGTGACCTTTGTCGGTGTCTCATCGATGATGGGATCGGTCAATTATCTGACCACGATCATTCAGATGCGTGCACCTGGAATGAGCATGTTCCGCCTGCCGATGACGATCTGGGGTATGTTCATTACCGCGATCCTGCAGGCGTTTGCTTTGCCCGTTTTGACCGCAGCTGGGTTTATGCAGTTAACCGATAGGATGATTGGGACGGGGTTCTTCCTGCCCGAATTCGCCTTTGCTAATAACGGTTTGCCGGCGAGTGGCGGTGGTCAGCCGCTGCTTTGGCAACACTTGTTCTGGTTTTATTCCCACCCAGCGGTATACATCATGATCCTGCCAGCGATGGGAATGGTATCGGATATAATCAGCTGCTTCGCGCGTAAACCACTCTTCGGTTACAAGCCGATGGTTTACTCGATTTCCGGTATTGCCGGTCTTGGTTTTATTGTTTGGGGACATCATATGTTCGTTTCCGGCATGAATCCCATGCTCGGTATGACGTTTATGGTTTCGACGATGATGATCGCTTTGCCGAGTGCGGTGAAAGTGTTCAACTGGTTGGGGACGATTTGGGGTGGGCAGATTCAGTTCACCACGCCCATGCTGTTCTCGCTGGCGTTCGTCTCGATGTTTATCATCGGTGGTTTGTCGGGCATCTTTATGGCTGCAACTCCAGTCGACATTTTTATCCACGATACTTACTTCATTGTGGCTCACTTCCACTATGTACTGTTCGCGGGAACTGCGATGGCGGTTCTGGGAGCGATCTATTTTTGGTTCCCGAAAATGTTTGGTCGCATGATGAACGAATCGTGGGGCAAGATCCACTTTTTCCTGACGTTCGTTTTCATGAACGGAACATTCTTCCTAATGCACATCCTCGGCGCTGTCGGTTTTCCTCGCCGTCTCGCCGATCCCTATCACTACGACACGTTCGCTCACCTTAAGCCGATGAAC
Source organism: Pirellulaceae bacterium (assembly GCA_047620805.1). GTDB lineage: Bacteria > Planctomycetota > Planctomycetia > Pirellulales > Pirellulaceae > JBLHLE01. Next base: position 9,436 of record JBLHLE010000067.1, on the reverse strand, counting down.
CAGTTCATTACGATTTGTGCAATCGGTATGGTGGCGACGCAAGTTATCTTTGCCGCCAACTTCATCTATAGCATTTTCTATGGTCCGACCGTTGGTCGAAATCCATGGAAGGCGAATAGCCTCGAGTGGATGGCTCCGAGTCCTCCCGGTCACGGTAACTTCGACTTCCAACCGGTCGTCTACCGCGGACCATACGAATACGGTTCGCCTGAGGTGGATACCGATTACTATCCACAGACTCAGCCGCCTCCGGGCCATGAGCCAAAAGATGACATCGGTGGCAAGGATGGTAAAGGCAAGGACGGTAAAGGCGACCACTAGAAGTTGAGTTAGTCCGTTTGTTTAAGTCGATATTGTTATTTCCCAATGTCCGAAATCACTCGACAACACGAAAGCCGCTGGCCGCATCGCTGGGCCGTGCTGTTGGTGTGCGCTACCTTCCCGTTGATTTGGGTCGGTGGTTTGGTGACGACGTACAAAGCGGGAATGGCGGTGCCGGATTGGCCGACGACTTACGGCGATAACATGTTCGCCTACTCTTGGGCGAATTGGCTGGCCGCCGCATTTAACGGCGGCTGGGATTTGTTCATCGAACACGGCCACCGTTTGTTGGGGTCTTTAGTCGGATTCATTGCAATTGGATTCGTTATTAGTACCTGCCTCAGCGAAAAACGGAATTGGGTTCGCCTCGGTGCGATCTTGGCATTGATCCTGGTTGTCGCGCAAGGGGCAATTGGTGGCGCGAGAGTGTTGTTGGATCGTCAAACGATCGCGCTGATTCATGCTTGCGCAGGACCACTGTTCTTCGCCTACGCGATTGGGATGGCTGTTGTAACTTCCAAGTTTTGGAAAGACTCCGGCGACTCCGATCAACTTGGCGACGATGGCCGCTTGAAAAGAATCGCCACAGCAACATTTGGCTTGAGTTGCGTGCAGTTGGTGCTCGGCGGCAACTTGCGACACCTTCACGTAAATACTTCGTCGTCGACATTTATGCTGGCGTTAGCGTTCCACATCCTAGTCGCGTTGGTCCTAACAGGACACGTGGCGATGGTTTGTTGGACGATCTTTCGCCGCCATCGGAGTAACCGCAAGTTGCTGGTTCCCGGCGTCGGACTGGCGATTTTAATCACGCTGCAGTTGTTGCTTGGCGGCAGTTCCTGGATCGTGAAATATGGTTGGCCCAACTTCGCAATCGATTGGCAGATAGCGTCGGGGTATACCGTCGTGGCGAACAGCCTTCAACAAGGTTTAACCGTAACCGCGCACGTGGCCGTCGGCTCGCTGATCTTAGGAACGGCGACGTTGATCATGATGCGAAGTTTGAGGTTATCCGGAGCGGTTGAGTCGAAACCCTGTTCCCCAACAATGATGACGGGGTTGGTTGTATGAGCATTTCAACACTGGCGACTCAACGCGATTCGACATGGTCACAATGGATGACCGATATGTCTGCCTTGTCCAAGCCGCGGATCGCGGTGATGGTCTTGGTCGCAGTTGCAGTTTCGGCGTACGTCGGTTCGCTGGGTTACATGCCCTGGATACCGTTGCTACACGCGATGATCGGCACGGTATTGATTTCGACTAGTGCCAGTGTGATGAATCAGTGGCTGGAAATTCGTACCGACGCGTTGATGAACCGAACTTCGGATCGGCCGCTCGTCTCCGGTCGAATCACTCCAGCTCAGGCCGTCGCGTTTGGTATGTCGACGCTAGTCATCGGCGAAGTTTACTTGCATTTTGCCGTGAATCCTCTGACCGCGTTTTTTGGTTTGGTCACGTGGGTTTTGTACGTTTGTGTTTACACGCCACTTAAACCCATCACTTCCGCGAACACAGCGATTGGTGCCGTTTCCGGCGCCATGCCAATGTTGATCGGTTGGTCGGTCGCCCGCGACAGCGTCGACTTGCAAGGGTTTTCGTTGTTCATGATTTTATTTCTCTGGCAGTTTCCGCACTTCATGGCGATCGCTTGGCTGTATCGTCGGCAGTACAAAGCCGCTGGTTTGAAGATGTTGCCCGTCGTCGATCCGACGGGACGACGAGCCGGAGTTCAGGCGGTGCTGGGCGCTCTGGCAGTGCTCTTGGTGAGTCTCGTGCCAGCGATCATTGCTCCTAGTTTGGGGGCGGGGATCTACGCCGGATTCGCTTTTGTTTTAGGTTTGGGACAACTGGCGTGTGCCGCTTGGTTCCTAACCGCCCGCAACGACCTGTCGGCTCGATGGTTGTTGCGTTATTCGTTGATTTACCTGCCGCTTGTATTGGCATTATTAGTATTGATTCCATCGCTATAGTTGGTGGCGCTACGCCACAAGTGATGCTCGCGACGGATGTTGCAGGCGTCGCGCGTGAGACAATGAGGAAGACTGCGGAACCATGGCAGACAATCACGACGATCACGGTCACATTCAACTGGAATATCAGCCCGCATTGCCGATCCCCAACGGGAAGCTCTGCTTGTGGCTATTCCTGTCCACCGAGATTATGTTCTTTGCGGGACTGATCGGGTGTTACATCGTACTCCGATACGGTGCCCCCGAGGGAACGTGGCCCGCACCGATAGACGTACACGTCGAGGAATTCTGGGGTGCGTTTAACACGTTTGTGTTGATCTGCTCCTCAGTCTCCATCGTTTTGGCTTTGGAAGCTTCCAAGAAGAATCAAGAACGCCTTGCCAAGAAGTGGATGGTCGCCACGATGTTTCTTGGCTTCGTCTTCTTGGGCGTGAAAATGTATGAGTACTCGGGCAAGTTCGCCCACGGTATATACCCAGCAAAACCTCGCAGTTTGCTGTACGACAAGGCGGACCTGTATTACGCCTCCGATGTCAGGCAGAATCTGGATGTCAAGGTCTTAGCGATTACGAATCTCTATCCGGCGCCGGAAGATCGGCCGGAGTCGGTGACTGAGCAGCTGGCCACGATCGCAAAACTGCGCAAGTACATGGTTGGTTACGCTGAGCGTGTTGCAGCGACTTCGGACTTGAATAGCGAGCGACGAGCGGCATTACAGATCTTGGCATACCAAATCTACCCGTTACGTCGCAATGAACTGTTGGTCGTGGGCGATCACGAGAATCACCGCAAGGGTTTGGTTGATCTGGAGGTGGATCGCTGGAAGAAAGAGTATCCAGCAATCAAGGTGGCCTATTCAAATGGAGTTGCAGCTGAGCAAGCTCTGAAGAATCAACAAGTTGAACTGGAAGAAAAATTGGCGGATGCCAAGAAACGGCTCGAAGCCGCTGAGGCGGCTGGGCAGGAAGCACCAGAAGAACTTACGAACGAAATAAATACGCTCAGCACTCAAATTGCCGAAGCTGGAACGAATGCCAGTACGGCGGAAGCCGCTAACAAAGCGGCAGCGGCTGCCTTTGATATGGCTCGCGGACGTTGGAGTTTGCTCGCCGAGCTTCACGGAGTTGACGGTCCTCCTGCAGGAGACGGAGCTACTGGTGACGTAGGCGAGGCTGGCGAAGAGGGCGCCGAAGGTCACGACCACGGCGGCCATCATGCTATTGTTGGCTACCATCCCGGTACGTTTTTCGGCGAACATCTTGGCGGAGTCAACGAGCACTACAAAGACTTCCTGATGTTGCCGATGATGATTCCCAGTGGCAACATGTTTGCCAGTACGTATTTCCTGTTAACAGGTTTCCACGCGATTCACGTCATCATCGGTTTGATATTCTTCGTGCCGATGGTATTCGTCTGGAGATTGGATAAACGCGGATCGAATCTAATCGAGAACGTCGGTTTGTACTGGCACTTTGTCGACCTCGTTTGGATCTTCCTCTTCCCGATACTTTACTTGTTCTAAATAATAGTTTCGAGGCGCGTTAGCGATGACGCAGCAATACAACCTCGTTTTTGGAGCTGAAACGAAATGGCCGACCACGGACATAACGATCACGAACATAGCGATGCCCAAGACGATCATGGTCAAGACGACGATGCCCACGACGATCATGGTCACGGCGGAAGTGGCAAGTACATCAGCGTGTTTATCGCACTGTGTATCTTGACCGCGATTTCATTTGTCGTTGCCAACTCGCCAATTATGAATACGCCAGCAGTAGGCATGGCCTTGATGATGGCGGTTTCCTGCGCAAAAGCACTGCTCGTAATCGCCTTCTTCATGCACTTGATCTGGGAAGCGAGTTGGAAGTGGGTGCTCACTATTCCCGCTTCGATTATGAGTGTCTTCCTGGTATTGATGTTGGTTCCCGATGTTGGGGAACGGACCAAGGTGTATGAAGAAGAACGTTGGCTTCACGCCAGCGAACCGGTTGTCGAAGAAGTAATCGAAGAAGACGGCAATCAGGTGGACGGCAATCATGTGGACGGTGAGCACAAGGCGGGTGACCACAAAGAAGGCGATCAGCCCAAAGAACATTAAGGCCAGTAGGGCGGTTCGAAGTTTAAGAGCGGTCGGGTCCCTCCCGGCCGCGACATTTTTGTGGCACTCCTGGCAGCGGAGTAGGATGCTCCACCAACCGGAATCGCATCCTCATGAACAATCCAGCAGCCATTGTTGTCAGCGATCTTTCGCATGCTTACGGTTCCCGCAAGGCGCTGTGCGAACTCGGTTTACAAATTAGCATTGGCGAGCGTTTCGCCTTTCTCGGTCCCAATGGTGGTGGCAAGACGACTCTCTTTCGTTTGTTGTCGACTTTGATTCAGCCACAGTCAGGATCGATTTCTATCTTCGGTTTCGAGTTGCCTCAACAGGCGATGCAAGCTCGGGCTCAAATGGGGGTCGTTTTTCAAGCTCCGAGTTTGGATAAAAAACTCACGGTGCTGGAGAACATCCGCCACCAGGCGGCGCTGTATGGTTTGAGTGGCGATTTGCTCAAGCGGCGCCAGACCCAGATGATGAAGTGCTTGGGAATTGAAGATCGCGCCAACGAATACACCGAAAAACTGTCGGGTGGTTTGCGACGCCGAGTGGAATTGGCGAAAGGGATGATTCATCATCCACGGCTGTTGTTGTTGGATGAACCGAGCACGGGGCTCGACCCCGGTGCCCGTAGCGATTTGTGGAACTTCCTCAAGCAACTGCAGCAAGATATGAGTGTGACGATCGTCTTTACGACTCACCTTTTGGAAGAGGCTGACCAGGCTGATCGGATCGCGATTTTGGACGAAGGTAAAGTCGTGGCACTCGACACTCCGGACGCTTTGCGTGCGACTGTTGGCGGTGACGCCATCACGATTGACGCGGCGGATCCCGAGTCATTGGTTCGAGATATTCGAGAGATGTTCGACGTTGCGGCGAGTATCGTGGGGGTGCAAGTGCGTTTGGAGCTGCCCGCTGGGCAGCAGTGGATACCGCGATTGATGGACGCATTTCCCGGTCGTATAAAATCGATAACGCTCGGCCGTCCGACTCTCGAGGACGTGTTCATTTCCAAGACTGGGCACCGGTTCTGGCGTCAAACGGAGGAGCAGTAATGGTTGGACCCACGAGCGAGTCGTTGAGTGAATCACTTGGCGATGCATTTGGCGATTCATTTAGTGCCGGCAAACAGGTCGAGCCCAATGTCGTAACAGTGAACCCGTTGACGGTTGTGTTGATGTTGGCATGGCGGGAGATCATTCGTTTCTTTCGTCAAAGAAACCGCGTCATTGGAGCGGTTGGTCAGCCGATAATATTCTGGTTGTTGTTTGGTACTGGCTTGCATGGGACATTTCGCCTCACCCCAACAGGTGAGGGCGGGCAATCGTTTCTGGATTATTACCTACCTGGAACGCTTGTTCTGATCCTTCTTTTTACGGCGATATTCGCTACGATTTCGATAATCGAAGACCGCAAGGAAGGTTTTTTGCAGTCCGTTCTGGTGGCTCCGATTCCGAGATGGACGATGGTTCTGGGAAAGATCCTCGGCGGCAGCGTAATCGCGGTGGCACAAGGCTTGCTATTTCTTGCTTTGGCGCTATGTATAAGGATGGAGGTAGATGTTTCTGCTGTCGCGCAGATTACCGCCATGCTCGCCGTGGCAGCGATTGGCCTGACCTCTTTGGGGTTTGTGATTGCCTGGCGAATGGAATCGACTCAAGGTTTTCATGCGATTATGAATCTGGCGTTGATGCCAATGTGGTTGTTGTCGGGAGCGTTTTTTCCGCCGCCTGCGTTGGTGGCTGGGTTGCCGATCGGCCAAGTGATCTTGCATTGGACCATGCGATTGAATCCGGTTAGCTATTGCGTGGCGGGAATTCGCCACATGCTGGACTCCACACCTCTTGCTGGGTTTTGGGTGCCGTCGCTACCCGAGTGTTGGCTGGTGACTTGCGTTGCCGCTTTGCTCGCGTTTGGCGGTGCTTGGATGATCGCGGGACAGAGAACTTCAGGAGATTTACTATGAAGAAAGCACTTGGATTGGGATTGGCCTTCTTCCTTTTGTTTGGCGGCGTCCTGGCAATTTGGGCGGCCGTCAAGCTATCTCAGAAACCTGAGTTTGAAGAAGTGCTCGATCCGTTCGCGAGCCTGGAGCAGATTCCAGGGATCGACGACCCGTGGTTGAAGCGATACACGCTGATCAAGCGAAGTGGCAAACCATTCCAATCGGAAGAGTTGGCTGGCAAGGTTCACGTCACATGCTTCTTCTACGCTGCCTGTCCCGCGTCTTGCTGGAAGCAGAACTTGGCGATGAAGTCGCTGCAAAAAGATTTTCCCGATCAAGATGTGCGGTTCCTGAGTATCACTTGCGATCCCGAGGCAGACACGCATCTGGCCTTGGCCAGTTACGCTCAAAAGCTGGAGGCAAAAAGTGGCTGGTACTTTCTCACTGGCGATATGAAATACATCCGCCGCATTGGCGCCGAAATTTACCAACTTCCCGTCGATAAGCAGGTCCATGTTGACGTCTTTGTCGCGACCGACAAGTGGGGCAATCTCCGCGGCCGCTACAAATGGAAAGAGCCCGCAGAAATGGGCAAGATTCGTACGGACATCCGTACGTTTATGGCTGAGACCGAAGCTCCCCCGCCAACGGCCACTTCGCCGCTTCCCGGCCCCACCGTCCCGCCGCTGACCGATGACGAAGATGCAGATGGAGACGGCGTTGCCGATGACACACAGGGCAGTGGCTCTGCAGCGACAACCGATGAAGCGACAGAGGGCAAATCCACAACAGAGGGCGATGCGACAGAGGGCGAAGCGGCGACAGAGGGCGACGCGACAGAGGGCGACGCGACAGAGGGCGACGCGACAGAGGGCGACGCGACAGAGGGCGACGCGACAGAGGGCGACGCGACAGAGGGCGACGCGACAGAGGGCGATGGACGACAAGAAGACGCGGACGAGCCGGAGAGTGTGGTCGCGCCGGTTGAAGCGGCCGAGGAGCCACAGTCCTGATGGATTTCTTAGTGAAAATACTTCCGCATGTTAACGCGAGTCTAAATGGCCTTGCTGCGGTGCTGTTGGTCGTTGGCTTTATCCTGATCAAGCGGGGTAAGAGCTACGAGGCCGCCCACAAGTGGACAATGTTGTCGTGCTTTGGCGTGTCGGTTGTGTTTTTGATTTGCTATTTGTTCTACCACTACGCGCTGCACAGCACGACGGGTGAAGCGGGGCGAAAATTCCCGCAGTATCCCGCAGTGGCGATTCGATATAGTTATTTCTTTATCTTGCTTACGCACATCGTATTGGCGGCGGCCGTCCCATTTCTGGCCGTGGCGACAATCGTCTTCGGGTTGCGAGATAACCGGAAATTACATCGTAAATTTGCCAAAGTCACATTCCCGATTTGGCTTTATGTTTCGATTACAGGCGTGATCGTCTATGCGATGCTGTATCACCTTTTTCCACCTCGCGATATAATTGAGCCAGCGGCTTCGCAGTCGGTGATTCATGTACAGCGGGCGGCGATTTAGTAACTCCAATGATCAAACCGAATAACATGTTCTCTAAACACATAATTCGACAACTCGCAGCCATGATGTTGGCAGTGCTGGTAGTGCTCTTGTTGACGCAGTTTGCTGCCGCTTGTCCGACTTGCAAAGACAGCATCGGCGACGATCCGTCCACTGCGAATCTCGCTAGAGGTTACGGCTGGAGCATCGTCTTCATGATGTCGATGCCGTTTCTAATTTTGAGCGGGTTATCGGCGTATTTCTACTACGAGGTCTGCAAGGCCCGCGCGGCTCAAGCGTTGCAAGCAGCGAACGTAGAAGACGCCATAGCGTGATTTGAGCGTTGGCTGCGGGGGAATCGCGGCGAGATCGGAGAACGATTCGTTCTGAAGCTTAGCCACTCTTGGTGGCGTAGCCTTCGACCAATCGTCCGACATAGAAGATGGCGATGCCGCAGATCAGCATTTTCACCATGTCGCTGACGCCAAATTCGCGCGTCAGGGCTCCACCCAACTGCAAGAACATTGCCAGCGGGAGTATTATTAAGGCAGCGACCTGAAGAGATTTCCCAATTGATTTCATGCCCATATCCTAATATTTCGACAGTTCAACGGCAACCGATCCGTTGCCAATATGGACTCAGATGTTAAAAAGAGTAGGCACAAAAACACACCTCGCTCCCCCGGCAGCAAATGTCCGATAGCTCAACGCCCCGCTCCGAATCCGATCAAGCTAAACCTCCGCGGGCTAATTTCATTCAAATGGTGACTCGCGGGATTCGCTTGCGCTGTCCGCGTTGTGGCACAGGGCGAGTTTTTACGGGGTGGTTTACCATGCCTGAGCGTTGCGATAGCTGCAATCTCAAATACGAGCGCGAGCCCGGCTTTTTTCTCGGCTCGATTTATATCAACTACGGCTTGACCGCGCTTATTTGTGCGATCGCTTATCCCGTTTTGATGTTCAATGAAATCGTTGCCGACAAAGTCCTGATGCCCTCTGTCTTGGCGTTCTCGATTCTCTTTCCCATTTGGTTTCATCGCTATGCCCGCAGCCTTTGGCTCGCTTTCGATCAGCAGATGGACCCGCGGCCCGACGGCGAAGACTAGTAGCTTTCTCTGGCCTCGACCCGATCCATACTCGACCCGATCCATACTCGGTCCGAGCGATTAGTCTTTTTGAGTCAATCTTTTTCTCGTCGTTTCTGGCAATACCATTTTGGAATCTCTTTCAGAAATCCCTTTCTGGGGAATAACTTGCGGCATTGATTCGCGATAAACATTATGATGATGTTTCAGAGCGAACGCCGATGTGATTCGCTGAATTGACAGGACTAACGAGCATGATCGAATCCCAGCCTCTGCCGCGAGAATCGCAGCAACCATTTCGTCGACGAGTCGTCGCGTTTGGCGGCTACTGGTCTGCGCTGGCGACGATGACATTGCGTTTGGCATTGCGTTTGACATTGCGTTTGACATTATGTTCGTCAGTGTGTCTAGGATTCGGCACTTCGATCGCATTTGCGCAGCGGGACGTATTGAATTTCGATCTCGCCGACGCGGTCAACCTGGACGCTGCCTCGAATACGA
>JBLHLE010000066.1:0-13094 GCA_047620805.1 Pirellulaceae bacterium | reverse complement strand
ATATAGAGGATATGCGATTGCTGGGCAGCATGTCATTACCTGCCCCTACTGACGAGGGAGTTAACATTTGCAGGTAAGGTCGTCGGAATTTGCAGGTATGGTCGTCGGACTTGTAAGTTTTTTTGCGACAAAGTATGGACACACGCCCTGAACCTGTTATTATCGAGGAAGCATCAGCGTAGAGAGGTTGTGAGGAATACCCCCAAACACGGAATTTATTTCTTTTTATATTCCGACACCTTTCGGCCTCTTCTCTGTTCCGGCCCCGTCGAGTCGCTTGCGTCCGGCGGGGTTTTTTTTGCCCTTAAATGGCAACTCTCTTTTTTGTCCAGAACTCGACGCGGACACTAAGTATTTCTCAGCTCATCGATTTTTTCTTTTCGTTGGCAGATAGTCGCTACGGTGGTTGAGCGAATCTTCAGAGTTGCGAAAATGGTTCTTTCGCCCAAATCCCAAACGGAGTGCACAGCGAATGTGGAAAATCGAACAAGAACGAGCCTTTTGGAGTAACAATGACTTCTCAGCGGAAGTGAATCTACGTTGCCCCGATGAAGGAATCAGTCGCATTGCGATTGGTAACCATAAACTCGCTGGCTCGTTGCTCGCTCCCTGTGACTTAACTAACGAGACTCCGTTATTGGATGCATATCAACGAGGCAATGATTTGGTCGCCACCTATGCAGCGACCAGCAACCGAAACGTGAGGACGCAAATATATTGGCGAGCGGTAACTGCATTGGACTCCCAAGCCGTCGGATTCGAGGTCATCCTTTCTGTTCAGACCGACCTACTCGACAGCAAGCCGCTCACGACTGTTTCAACGCAGCTGCCAGCGGGCGAGGTCTTTCGAGGCGCTGAAAATGCCGACGGCGAACTGTCATTTAATCGTTACTTCCACGGAAGTTCGCCGACAGTGGCAACCCTAATTCGTGGGGCGGATTTCAGTTTGCTGGAACAAGTTCATCCGACTGACTATTTTGGCCAAGCCACGCTGGAGGACGCTGGTCGGGTGGCCGTTGACCGCCGAGTATTTCCGGAGGGATTAGAAAAAGGAGTCATTCGGCGAGCGCGATTTCAGGCATTTCTGATCCCGCGGTCGGGCGATTTCGAGTCGGCCAAAGAACTCTTTGCCAAGTTCGACGAAGCCGCTCCACCACTAACCACGTAACAAATAACCACGTAACAAATAACCACGTAACAAATAACCACGTAACAAATAACCACGTAACAAATAACAAAACTAATAGGTGGCCCCACCAATCAACGAGCCCAAATCAATTCATCACCAACCAACAAAAACAAGTATTTGACCTGGAAAAAGCACCATGAGTATTGAACTACGAACGCGACTGTTTGAAGAATTTGAGAAGCTGGTTATCGTTGATCCACACACGCATATCAATGCACTGAATCCAGCATCTAACACGCTGGCAGACATATTGGGTTATCACTATTACACGGAACTGGCACATTCAGCGGGTCTGCCCAAGAACCTCATCGAAGACCCCGCGCTCGCCCCCAAAGAGAAAGTCGGTCGTCTCATTGAAAACTTGGGGCCCATCGACAACACGATTCAGTACAGTTGGCTGGTCGAAATGGCACAAGCGTTCTTCGGTTTCGAGGGGGACAGGATCACTCGTGATAACTGGGAGCCAGTCTACGACGCGGCGACTGAGAAGATGGCGGAAGACGATTGGGCCGATCAGGTATTGAAGCAAAGCAACCTGTCCGGCGTCTTCCTAACAAATGACTTCGACGATCCGCTGACTGGCTTCGATACCGGCACCTACATCCCTTGCCTGCGAACGGACGACATCGTGTTTCAGCTGGCGAAGCCAGAGGTTCGCGAACGGCTGGACAACGCCACCCGCTCCTCCGTTATCGATGCGGCGTCGTTAAACGCGGCAATCGGCCGGCTGTTTGAACACTTCACAGCGAACAATGCCAGGGCCTGTGCCATTTCCTTACCCCCCGATTTCGCGCCGACAAAGGTTACTGATCGTCGAGCCGATTCGGCGATCAGCGAAGTCTATTCAAAAGGGCTCGAAGCCGATGTCTCCCATCGAACAGCTTTAGCCAAATACGTCTTCTGGACGCTTGCGGAGTACTGTGCGGAGTACAAGCTGCCGTTTGACTTGATGATTGGTGTAAACCGGGGCGTGTACGCCGACGGCGTTTTCCAGGGACAAGATTTATACGACAGCCGGGTTTCGTTGATTCAGTATCGAGAGCTTTTTAACGCATTCCCCCAGGTGACTTTCCCGCTTTCAGTGCTGGCAAGCGTTACAAATCAGGAATTAACTAGCTATGCATGGATTTTTCCGAATGTAGTGACCAACGGACATTGGTGGTACTCCAACACTCCGACGTTCATTGAATACGATTTGGCCGCGCGGCTCGAAGCAGTCCCGCGGACGAAGCAAATCGGCTATTACAGCGACATGTACAAGCTCGAATTCGCTTTACCTAAGTTCAATATGTACAAGAGGATACTAGCTAAGGTTTTGGCGGAAAAATTCGTCGTAGACCGCGGCTGGACAGAGGACCAGGCGCGCTCATTTGGAGTCCAAGTATTGGGTGGGAATACGGAGTCAATCTTTGGAGTCGGGGCTTCGTAAGCCGCTAAACTTAGAACGCGAAAAAAAACATTCCATTTAGGCGAACCTTTTAATAAAAAGCTCGTCTATATCTGCGTAAACCCAACGAATAGTTGGAGGACACTTTTTCGAGAGGGGTCGCTTCCGCTCGAGTTTTTGTTCACGACTGCTATTCGTGGTAAACTTGGTTACAGGCCGATAGGGTGACTTGTGGGAGACAAGCATTCTGGTCGTGACCAACTCTAATTTCTTTGGTTCTCTCTGAAACTGCGTGAACACGTAGGGGAGGAATGAGATGCGTTGCACTAACACACTTATCGCAAACTTCGATTCGAATACCGCCTTAACAGCCGGTAATTTGGTAGTTGCGACTCGTGATGCGCGCTCGTTCGGCATTCCCTGTCCACGCTATCAAGGCAACTGCGCCAACGGGTCCCAGCGCGAAAAATTTCGCGCCATAAAACCGGGATCCGACGCGCTCAGAGGCAATTCTGAACATCCGAGTTCAGTCCTCGAGCGAGACGTGACGCTGCGGCACCCGCTAGGTCAATCGATGCCAAGTCATCAATTGTTTCAGTGGCTGACCGTCTTAGGCGTCACCGTCCTAAGCGTCACCGTCCTAGGTTCCGCGACCTGAGGAAACTCAACCGCTTAATAACTGGTTGACCTCACGAGCGGACGGACGCCCGGCCGAGCGGATAGCGCTTATTTGCATTTTGCAAATATCGCAATTCCCGACTCTGCCACCGTTCTCGCCGATTTTGCCTGCAATAAATTCCCTACCAAAGAAAGTTAATATAATCATGGCTACTACTAACACTCAAGATTTCGACAAGGCTCGAGTTAACGAGCTAGTGCTTGCCGCTCAGAAAGGCGATCGCGATGCGTTCGGCGAACTGTTCGAGCGATTCCAGTCGCATGTGTTGGCGATCGCCATGCGACGATTGGGCGATTACGCCGAAGCACAAGAATTGTGCCAAGACGTGTTCATCCAAGCGATGCAAAAGCTCGAGCAACTCCGTACGCCCGACGCGTTCGGTGGCTGGTTGCGTGCAATCACTCATCGTATGGCAATCAACCGAGTCTCTCGACGCGGTCCGGATATTCCGACCGAGCCGGTGGCTCTCGAGGCATCTTGCGTTGAGACCACTACTCCGCTGACCAAGGCGCTGGAGCACGAGCGAGAAGTTCAGCTGCGTGCTGGACTCGATCGACTTCGGGACCTCGACCGCGAAACGCTGGTAGCGTTCTACGTCAAGGGACAGTCGCTGCTAGAAATGAGCGACGAGTTTGACGCTCCGCTGGGAACGATCAAGCGACGTCTGCACATCGCTCGTAAGCGACTCGCCAAGGAAGTCGAAGCCTTAGTTGCCGTTTAATTCGTATCTACGAACCTTTAGCAACTGCACCGAGTGGGGACTCGCCCAACAGCGAAACTCTCACTCGGTGTTTTTTATTTCACTCGTCACAACCACGCTCGAACGATGTCTTCGAGCTCTTCGTTGTCCAAGCGTTCGTGTGCTAAGAGATTGTCGCTGACGGCGGCGAGCGCGGACCAGTAAGGCTCTTTTTTCAGCAATCGGTGGAGGTGCGTGGTGGTCAATTCCAGATACTGCAGCCGTTTTTGTTCGTCGCTGTGAAGCGCCGCCGCCATTTCCCATGCCGTTCGCCAATCACCTGACCACTCGGCCACGAAACCAGGATGCAAAGGCTCTCCGCGGTAGATCATCTCTGCGACCGGTCCAGCGAGGGCGACTTGGACAAGGTTTTCATGGAACTCCTTATCGGAAAAGCGATCCCGCAGCCACTCGACCTTCGTGTCCCCGTAACGCTCGGGTCCATCGTCGTTTTCGGGATCGATCGTCACTGAAGCTACTCGACCACCAAGTAACATGGCAATCACGGCGTGTCCCGCTTCGTGATAGGCGGTCAACTCGGGCATGCCAACCTAATTTCTAGATGCCTGGGGCAGTCCGAACGCTGCGACCGCCAACACAATCCAGCCAATGATCTGCAGCAGTCCGCCACTTGGAATAATCGCAAAATGGCCGATATTCCCCGTGAAGGCGTGCAAGTACAATCCCCCTGAGAACGAGCCAACTCCCAACAATAGCAGCCCGCCGGCCACGTTGATCAAACGACTGGGGAAGTTCAAAGAGAGTCCGCCGATCACGAGCAAGGCCAGCGCATTGAACATTTGATAACGGACTCCAACTTCGCAGTTGTGGAGCCGTTTATCGATGGCGACTCGCCAATCCGGCTGCTCCGCAACATCCGTTGGCTGCGGCAAGTCAGATTCCAACTTAGCCTTGAGACCGTGAGCATGATATGCGCCTAACCCGACGGACATGGCCCCCAGAATACTCGCCAACACAATCCAGTATTTACCGTCCACAGTCACGCCTCGTTACGCTAATTTAGAGTTCTTAAAAACGGTTGAAACAACAGATCAACATTCATTGTACCCCACAAACAAAAAAAGCCCCGCGATTTCTCGCGGGGCTTTTGTTATTTGTCAGTTTGAACTTTTGCGTTCAGACTAGAGTTCTGTACCAATACCGAGTTTCTCTTCCTCTTCCTCTTGGATGATGATCCGTGGAGTCACCATCAGCATGAGGCTTTGAGTCGTTCGGCCGATACCCACGTTCTTGAAGAGTCGATTGATGTAGGGCAGCTTACTAAGCATTGGCACCCCACGTTCGTTTCGACCTTCAGTTAATCGTTTGATACCACCTAGTAACACGGTACCACCATCCGGCACACTGACTGTCGTTGTCACCGTTGTAAAGGCGAAGGTCGGCAGCTGTACCGTAGTACCAGAACGAGTCACACTGGCTCCGTTGGAAACATTGGCAGCGGGATTTGACGGATCGGCAACAGTAGTACCACTGTTGGTGGTCGTCGTTCCCTCAAAGGTAAATTCTTCAACAGCTCCGATGGTGCTGAAGAACGGTACCAATGTTAGCCGGACGAAGCGTCGATCGGCAGACACGACAGCCTGAACGCTCAGTGATGTGCCCTCGCTGAGGACGACGATCACGGGTTGTTGTGCTGCAGCGAAGTCACCGACAACCGGAATAACTGAAGTCACGAATGGTCGTTGAGCGGTGTCGGACACGAATGCCTGTTGACCGTTGAACAAAGTGACTTTAGGAGCTTGCAGTACGTTACTTCGAGTATCACCCTGCGATGCCTGCAGCAGGAAGAAGACTTCGATGTCACTGAGAATCGCGAATCCAAAGTTGGCAGCGGTTCCCGCGTCGAATCCACCAAACTGTGGCACTGTTGATCCGAAACTGTTCTGTAGGAACGAGTAGTCCAAGTCGAGCGTGGGCGAACCCGTGGGGTCCAAACCGATCGAGATACTTGGTCCATCGTCGTCTGGCAGAGTCGGATTGCCATTTGTCAGGCCAGAGTTGTCATCGACGTCGAAGTCGAAGTCGATGCCAATTCGTTCAAAGAAGTTATCGTTCAAAGTGATGAAGCGAACTTCAATGGTAACTTGCAAGTCTTGTAGTCGTCGCAATTGCTCGAGAAGGTCGGCGATTTGCTCGTGAACTTCTTGAGTTTGAGCGACGACCAAACTAAGGTTCGTCGGGAAGCCTTCGATCGAGCCCGGTCCGCCGACATCATCCCAGCTCTGAGGTGCGATGGTGCTGGTAATCAAGTCGATCAAAGTATCAAAGTCAGCCGCCGCGGCACCACCGCCCATTCCTCCAGGACCGAAGCCCATAGAAGAAGTCGAGGAGCCGTTCATCGATCCACCGTCCTGCATTTGTGCGAGGGCTAGTGGATTGACGGAATTCTGTGAACCGTCGTCTCCAGCGGCCAAAGTCAAAGGCATCCGACCGGCATTAGCCAACCTACCCGCACCACCTTGAGCGAGGTGAGCTTCGCGAATAGCCGCCGGCAAGCCAATGTTATAGCTTGGAACAAAGTTTGGAATTGGCACGACTAGGTCGGCAACATAGTAAGTCTGAACATGGACATCCATGTCGCGAGTCTGCTCGCTAGTGATCATCAAGACTTCATTCTGAATCACGTAACTTAGGTTTCGTGCATCGAGAATAATGTTCAAGACGCTTCGCAGCGAGATTGGCTGAGGCAGAGACAGCGAGATCGGTTCATCTTTCGTGTAACCTTCAGCGTGAAGGCCCTTGGGATCGAGGAACACGTTGATTCCCACCATCTGACCGAGAGTCGCAATAACTTGCGACAAGGGTTGGTTCTCAAACTGGACGTCAACTTTTTCGGACAGGGCTCGTTGAATTTTAACTTCTGCATCGGAAAGCCGGTCTTGCTTGTTAGCCAGCCAGTTACCTCGAATCCTTGTCAATTCTTCCCAACGCCTCGCACCGTCGAATTGGAACGGCTGGTTGTCGTCAAAAGGAATCGATGAGGCATTGACGTTGCTCATCGCTGTATAAAAGCCACCTTCTTTGTCATCGCGAATCGTCATTTGTTCCTGGAATCGTCGCACGAATCGACTTTGCCAGATCAACGTTTTGACGACGGCCTCTTCCGGTGCCAATTCTCGTGCCTTGCGAGCAGTCAATTCGGCTTCTTCGAAGCGTCCCTCATCCATCAAGTCGTTGAACTCGTCGACCAATTCAGCCAATTTATTCTGTACGTCGAGCTTGATTCGTCGGTCGCGATCGATATCGCCGCGGACTTCACTATTGCGTTCTTGCAATTCGATGTCAGCGAGGTTCTCGTCGATGTAACGGTTGATGTTCGTCGAAGTACGATCGACCAATACCAACAACTGCTTTCGCGAAGCGGGATCCAAAGTGGATTGGAGCACTCGTGTACGCAGCCGCTGGATGCGATCGTTCGCTCCGCGAGGATCCTTCTTCAGTTCT
This sequence comes from Pirellulaceae bacterium, assembly GCA_047620805.1. Lineage (GTDB taxonomy): Bacteria > Planctomycetota > Planctomycetia > Pirellulales > Pirellulaceae > JBLHLE01. Next base: position 5,635 of record JBLHLE010000066.1, on the reverse strand, counting down.
TTCTCCGCGGTAGCTTGGTCTGCGGTGATTTCACGCAGCAGGTTTTCCCGGAGCAGTGCCTGAGAAGCACTCAGTTCATCAATTGGAGAAAGTTCTTCGGTCGGAATGTTGGGCAACCGTACCGAACCAGCAGCTTGCAACAATGTCAGCTTATCGCGTAGTTGTCGTCGAGTTACTGGGTCGAGTTCGCCTTCATACTTCCAAGCTTCGCGAAAACGACCTAACGCTCCCGCTCGATCCTGCCCTTCCAACAATCGCAGCCCTTGCTGGTACAGATCCAAACCGGAGTTCACTTGCGAATTCGGAGCTGGCAGGGAGTAATCGTTCGGAGGAACGTAAGCCTGCGTTGCTTGAACTTGCACGTTTCGCGAATTGTCCTGTTGTGGATTGTAAACGCTCTGCACTACGTTGTTGCTGGGATTGCCAATCGGTTGCTGTGCGACAGCAGGTGCAACATTAAACTGATTCGTTGCAGTTCGCGGACGAATCGGCGATGCGTCGGCCTGAGGCAGTCGAACCGGAGCATTCACAGCTACCGTCGATTGAGCAAATTGTTGCAGGAAGTTGTCCGGCGTGCGATCCCCAGGTGTATACTGAACAGGGATATTGCGAGCGTGTAACGCCATTTGTTTGGCGAGCTCAACTTCGCGATAGCGGACAAGCCCATCGGCTTGAGCCAGCAGGAACTGTGCATACTGTTTGTTCAATGCCGCACTGGCACTGCCGTTGCTGGGAAAACTGAGGAATTGCTCACCGCGTTGAACGAGATCCTCAATTTTCTGGGGCGAGTCATCGTCTAGCTGATAGATAACGCCCTGTTTTCTGGCCTCTGCAATGTTCTGCCGAGCTGCAGTAATGTTGCCCTCAGCAAGGCTTCGTCGAGCCATATGCAGATACCGATTAGTCGTCGGCTTGTCGCTCGTGGTCGCTGTCGGAATCGCTCCCAAGCCACCCAGTTGAGTACCATTGGGTTGCTGAGTACCGAATAGAGCATTCCCGGCCGCGAAGCCGCTGCGACGATTGTCACCAGACAACTGATCCGCGATTTGATCTGTCGCCGTAGGACGAACGTCCGATGGCATCGCCGTCGGATACGCCGGCCGCGAGACTGCTGTTAAGCGATTTGGAGCAATGCCAGCCTGACTCAATGACTGAGCCAGGTGCTGGGGCGAATACTCCCCTTGTCCAAATGTCGCGTTCTCAGCAACCGCTCGTTGATACCATGTCAAGGCAATCTCAGGACTGCCCTGCTGCAATGCAGTTGTGCCCTTCGCGAGATAATTCGCCGCCTTGGCCTTGCTGTCGTTCGTGAGAGTGTTCAATAAACCAGCTTGACTGACGGCCGCGATTGGCCCCCGTGGTCGCGCTGTCGGCCCGCTCTTCTGAGTGAACGGTAGGATCGAATAGCGTTCGCTAGGCAGCTGGGAACCAGCATTGCCAACTCGCTGTAAATCCGATCGCACCTTAGCAGGTGTGTCTTGAAATCCAGGGGCCAATGAATCGTACTGAACATTCAGTCGCTCGGCCTGCTGGATCAACTGTTCCGCTTGGACAAAGTTTTTCTGCTTCATCGCCAAGCGAGCACGGTTTAAATAGTCTGCTGCGGCTTGGCGGTTCTCATTACCGTTAGTTCCAAAGCCCAGTTGACTCGGCGTGCTTGTTAACAACATCGTCTGAACGGCCAGCGTATTTGCTGACGCGATCGTTCCCAATTGTGTGGCACTGATTAACAGGCCACAGGTGAGCATGCACAGTATAGCTCTCAACGCGTTTCTCCTTCTGCGATTTCGCAAAACCCAAACACGACTGACATCCGGTCTCATCGGCACGTACTAAGAAAAAAGTGATTGAGCGGTAACAATGTAGAGAATGCGAGAATTCGCAAGCAGATTTCAAACCACATTATTGACTCGTACTTTTCCCGCTTCTGTAGAGGATTTTGTCAACCGTTGCCAAGGAAATGGTGATAAGTGAAAGGCGTAAATACAAAGACCCCTGGAAATCGTCAAGGTCGTTTTAAAACAATTGCGCTGCCATTTTAATTATTTCCCTTCCAAAATCGGGAAACTTACACGGCAAGCGTGACCAAAATCCTGCGAGTCACGGGCGGTCACACTGGTCTGATGAAAATGTTTACGGCATGTGATTTCACCCTCCCGCTGCGCCGCTTGCGGGAGGGTCGCGAGGAACGAGCGGGGAGGGTCATTGCGTGAATTGAGCCGTGAAAACATGGCGGTAACCCATTGCCCTCTCCGGAGCTGAGACTCCGACTCTCCCAGAGGAAGAGTAGAGACAGTAAACCACCGATATTTCCCTGAACTCAACATTTTCGTCAGACCACGGTTACACTGCGCCGCCACACTACAATTGCCACACTACAATTGCCGCACTACAAGACTTGCCACACTACAAGACTTGCCGCACTACAAGACTTGCCGCACTGCAAGACTTGCCACACTGCTCCGCCACACTACACTTGCCGCACTACAAGCTCTCTTCTTCAGCAAAAACAGCTTTCACCAAACGGCGGAACTCGCGAGCGCAATAGTAAAGGCGAGCGCAACTCTACGTCACACTCGCCTTTGTTGGTTTGTCGGAATGTAATTCGAGCTTATCGCTTGCGACCGAATTCTCGCTCGAATAACCCGCTTTCGCCCTCTTGGAACAGCAAATCTTCGCCCCCATTGTTTGGCAAATCATTACCGGGCCCGGTCGCGCCACCGGCTGCCGTCGAAGTTGCGTCGAGGAACAATTCTTCGCGATACGTTTCCATATCATCCAGTTCATTACGTGTGTACATTTTGCCTTGCGGCGTAAAAACTGCAATTTCACCTGGCGTATTGTATTCGCTGCCTTCTGCGACTGGTTCGCCGCCGCGTAAGTCGACCACGACGCCGCCGGTGGTGAAATTGTGTCCGAGGATTGACCGCAGTTGGAGTGTAACGGGATTCAGCACGTTCACGTCGAGAGTTCGATCGAGTGTACTGCCAACTTCTACCCGCATTTCTCCGGGAATTCTGGTTGCTCGACTATCATCCCATTGGACAACAAGCAGTTTTGCGGTGTCCGCGTCTTTCTTGACGGAGACATCGTTAATGCGAACCGAGCGTCCCTGTGTGATCGCTCCGCCGAAGATCCCGCCGTAAGTTGGAATCGAAACGACTGGACTGGGATCAGACCAATCGGAGAGGCGATAATACTGCGTTTTAGAAGTTGACTGCGATTGTCGAACTGCGGTCAGTCGCGCTCGCGCTTCGTTATCGAGATAACGCAAGTCGGGGCGGGCAAGAGAATCCACTGGATTGTTTGGATCTTCTAGCAAGAGGCTAACGCGGTACCGGTAGGACATTCCTGGCTTCAAACCGACGTGGAAGAATCGCAACAAAACATATTTATAGGCGTCCTCTGTTTTCGGGGAATCATCAACTTCTGGGCCTTGCTCGTCACCGGGAAGTTCGTCCGCAGGATCCAACGGATCTCGTGGATTGAGGGGGTCGTCCTCTGGTGGGAGAGCCTCTGCAGGCCGCTGAGTTCCGCTGCCATTCGATTGAGTCATGAGGAGCGATTTCCGTAGCTTAGTCAGGCTGTGCTTACCAAGCTTTGTCGGGTCCACCAGTAGCAGCGGTGGGATTTTCCGAGTCAAAACCTCGTGAATGAAATTGGCGTCGACAACTTCGGTGTGCTCTCCACCGTAGGCCGCTTCGGCTGTCTGGAAAGTACCTTTGCTAAGTTTCGCGGTCCAATTGCCTGTTGGCTGAGTGCCAGTCCTGAACTCTTCGTACTCGACATAAAAGTAGACATAATTTGGTTCGTCTTTCCGCGCGTCGACTCCGACAACTTCAGGCAAAGCATCGCGATAGGCTTCCATTTGCTTTTCGATATCGACGACGCAGCGAACGGCGACAACCGCAGCCCCTTTTACAACGGCCTTACCGTTGGCTTTAGGCGAAAACGGAGAGAGGTTTTTCTTGGCTTCGCGAGAAAGGTCGAGTCGTTGTCCAGTGGACTTGATTACGATGGGCTGTCCCTGTCGCTCGGGCATTACTTCTATGCGTTCTTCGGCGGGTGGGTCGCTGGCAAAGGGATCCGACGATCCGGCTTGCAGCACCAACATTGGGCCATGAAACGCAGTTGCCTCCAGTTGCTCCGGCGCGATCAATACGGGGTCGCCGCGCAAAGTGCGTTGTTGCACGATGGTCGGATCGAGCGGTCCTTCTCGATAGTTATTGGGGTCAATCCGCTGTAAGTTCTCTGCGACGCGAACATCCGGAGTCGTAGTGATTGGCGGCAGTTCTTTCTGGAGTTCATTCCAGTGATCTTTCGCCATCGTGGACTGTGCGTTGGTCATCGAAGTGGTCAAGTCCTGTGGCGTCGGATCGAATCCCTCAAGCGTCGCACCTTGATAGATGAAGTAAACCACGAGTACGAGGACGACCCCGAGAACTACTTTCTCGACATGACGGATCAACCAACCTCGGATTCCACCTTCACCAAAACTGAATTTCAGTTTCTTCATTCTCGTTTACTCCGTAAAGTAACCCCACATCGTATGCACTGGCTGGCACAGAAGAGTTTTGTTATCGGTTCATCGCCGTCGCTTGGTTAGCGGGCTCTTTGATATTCAATAGATCTTTGTTCGGCGGATTGAAAATATAAACGATGCCGAACAGCTCAACCCAAACGTCGGCCTTGCTAACATCCGTATCGCTTCCACCACCGGAAGCCATCTCCACTCCACCTCGTCCAAATCGTCCCAAACGGACTTGGCGGATTTCGATCGGCAAATTGGAATTACCGCACTCCACCTGAAAGTCATTGATCTTACTTTGGTTGATTAGAAGTCTCATTTGAACGGGCATTCGCTTGGCGACGGATATTCGAGCATCTTTGACTTTAGCGCCCTTCATCGACGCCTCGAGCATGGCAGCGGACAAGGGCTTGTACTCCAAGTCGACGTAACGATTCTCCGCTGCATCTGCGAGGACTGTAACCTCTGCCTCGCCTGCTCGACCTCGTGGAGTCGGCGCACTAACCGCCGCCTCTTTGGCAAGCGTCGTTTCCTCGGTGACGATGCCGCCGCTCGTCTTTATTTTGACGGTGCCGGCGCGGGGTTCAACGGTCTTGCCGAGTCTGATGTATTCGATCGTCTTAATCGCCGCTTTGTGTCGCGACTCGATATCTCCGTTGACGCGTTTGATCGTATCCATGATCGAATCTAGAACCCAATAATCCTCTTGGGCGTAGAGCATTTGCTGCGTCGATGGTATTGCGCCATTGTCCCATGTGAAGTGATCGCGAAGGATGTTCGATTGGTTTTTCGGATGCCAATCAACGATCACATTACCGACGTCACGATCCAATGTGGCTACCGTACCGCCACTGACACCTTGATTCCACTTCGCGCCAATTTTATCGGTCAAGGGCTTAAACAGGTCGCGATGATAATCTCGATAAAGGGTGAGAAATCGCTTCTCAATTTCGACGCCCTTGAAAGCTTCGATCGGTCGCATACCGGAGACGTCCTCATACAAATCCGGGTATTCTGATTTGAATTTCTCAGGCCATGTCAGCGTACCATCCTGTTTCCTGGCGAGCATTTCCCAAGCCTGATACAGCTTGTCCTCACGGACCGCGA
>JBLHLE010000065.1:0-13094 GCA_047620805.1 Pirellulaceae bacterium | reverse complement strand
TCTTGAAGTCCGACGTCGCAAAGACTGTTCGACGAACGTTGCAAACCGATAACCTGAAAGAGGTCGTGTTCACCGAACTTTCTATTGAATGACCGATTCGAGTCACAAGACGTTCTTCTCCGGATTTCGAATCACTAGTCTCATGACGCTGCTGAGTCGATTGCTGGGAATGCTGCGCGATGTCGCAACGGCTTGGCTGTTTGGCGCATCCGGAAGCGGAGTCATGGATGCGTTTGTGATGGCATTCCGCATTCCCGATCTATTTCGCCGCTTGTTTGGTGAGGGAGCGCTCACCGCCAGCTATTTGCCGGTCATCTCCGAGCGACTTGAAAACGATAGACGGTCTGCCGAGCAATTGGCGAGCGCGACGTTGGCTTCCTTCACCGTTTTGATATGCGTTATCGTCGTTATATGCGAAATCGCATGTGCACTATTGCTGGCCAGAGATCAAGCGGAACCTGTTCAAGCGGAATCAGTACGGTTGCTGCTCAGCTTTGCCTCGGCACTGCTGCCTTACGTTCTTTTCATTTCGTTGACCGCTCAGTTGTCAGCGACCTTACACGCTTTGAACCATTTTACCGCGCCCGCGATCGCTTCGTCGTTGCTTAATGTCGGCTGGTTGATTGGAATCGGTGCCGCAGTGTATTTTGCGGATGACGAAGTAACCCGAGCATATGTGCTGATCGGAAGTCTACTGATCGCGGGAGTTTTACAAACGGTTCTTCAATTCGCTGTCCTCCGATGCCTCGATTTTCGCTTTCGCTGGGATTGGGCGGCGAGTCGTCCACATCTACGGCGCATCGTAATCGCCATGTTGCCGGCGTTGCTAGGCTTGTCGATTACACAAATCAACACACTTTGCGATAGCGTAATGGCCTGGACATTTTCGGTCGGACCAAACGGCCCCGCGACGATCTCCTGGCTGGGTGACGTAGCATTTCCGATGAAGCAAGGAGCCGCGGCGGCGACGTACTATGGCGAACGACTGTACATGTTCCCGCTCGGTCTTATCGGCATCGCCACTGCAACGGTCATCTTCCCATTGCTCAGTCAACATGCCGCTCGAGGTCGACTCGATCAACTTGGCCGCGACTTAACGACTGCAGTGCGGTTAGTCTTATTCCTTGCAGTCCCCGCGAGTTTCGGCCTGTTCCTGTTGGCAGAGCCAATTGTCAGACTACTATTTCAACGCGGAGAATTCACTGCTGAGGATACGTTCCGCACTGCGAGTATGATCCGCGGTTATGCGCTCGGCGTTTGGGCATTCTGTGTAATCCCGGTCGTTGTTCGCGGCTATTATGCTTTGGGAGACTTAAGAACTCCCGTTTGCATTGGGTCGCTGGTAATTACCGCTAACATGGCGTTAAATTTTTGGCTGATGTGGCAGCTGTCCGAAGCGGGTCTGTCGCTGGCAACATCGGCCACTGCTGCGATACAAGTCGGCCTGCTGGTTGGGTTTTTCTCGCGTGCCGAAACGCAGCTGGCGCTAAGCGAACTCGCCAAATCGGCTCTGCTGATTACGGCTGGGTCGATTGTGATGTGGGGCGTTGGATTTATGCTCTTGAACTGGCTCAGTCAGGCCCCAAGCGATTCGGAATGGGGGCGAGTTCTACAAGTCTCAGTTCCCCTATTAGGGTGCGTCATTGTGTACCTAGCAACGGCTCGAATTTTCCGGTCGCGAGAATTGGACGAATTGGTTCGCGGGATGCTGAACAGAAAGCCTGGAAAATAGGCATTTTCGGACCTCTTCACGAGCTTGTTCCGGGTAGATTTTCCTGCTGGTCAGTGGTATTATGACCCGATAATCTACAACGTCTGCAGAGACATAACTCTGTGCAAAGTGCCGACTTTCAGTGCCAATCTCTCAATGCAAAGTAACTACTTCGCAGACCAGCTTGGCGTTTGTCCCAACCGAGTGTTCAGTTCAGTCGAGTGATCCGAAACCATGCCTATCGTTAAATTCACAAATGAGAAGAAGGAAATCGAGGTTCCCTTTGGAGCGAATCTTCGCGCCGAAGCCATCAAGGCCGGCATCAATTTGAACCTAGGCGTGAATGGCTATGGTGCCTCGGCCAACCAGTTTGTGAACTGCAAGGGTCTCGGCATGTGCGGAACTTGCCGAGTGAACATCAAAACTGGTATGGAAAACCTCAACGGCATGACGATGCGTGAGACAGTCAAATTCAAAACGCCAATCCCAACTCCCGTGCCCGATCCGATTCCCTGCTTGGCCTTCATCGGTAACGAAGAAACCATGAGGCTCGCCTGCATGTGTCAGGTCAATGGTGACATCGAAGTCGAAAGCGGCCCAGAAGTTAATTTGTTTGGCGAAAACTTCTTCAGCTAACTTGGCGAACAATCGTGAAGCAGGTTGTCGCAATCGTAAAACCGTTCCTGGTTGAAAAAGTGCTCGAGGCGCTAAAACTCGCCCCGTTGGAAGCTCTCAATGTGCGCGAGGTCAAAGGTTACGGTCGACAGAAAAGCTACCTCGACCAATACAGTGACAGCGAATACTCACTGGCCTTTTTGCCTAAAGTAGAAATTAGTCTTTGGGTCGATGATGCCCGAGTCGAAGAAATTGTCCGCAGTATCACGTCCGCCGCGACGACCGGTCGAATGGGAGACGGCAAGATCTTTGTCCTCCCCGTCGAATCGCACGAAGACGTAATCGACATCGCGACCGGCGGAAGCGAATCCCCCTGAATCCGTTGGAAGCAAGCTCGCGATGGAAGCTACAAACATTGAATTCGACTACCCAATTTACACTCTTCAGCAGGGGCCCGGGTTTGCTGCACTAGTTGGAAACATCCCCGGCAAAGGCCCACAGCGAATTGCCCTGGTGTTCACCGACCAAGGATCCGCGGACGAATTCACCAAAGTGAAGGCGCGCGGAGCTGTCGTCAAGGAACTGGCCGACGCCGATCAACTCGAGGCGTTTCTAAACGGATTGCCGAAACACATGCAATTTGTATCGCTCAACCCGAAGGGTGGACAATCGCCTTTCAATATCGAAGTCAAAGCGCTACTAGCTGCCGCGCGCAGCTAACTGGCTTCGTTGGCAGACAACTAACGCAGCACAATTGCGGCAAGCACAATTGCGACAGTTCAGTTGCGTAAGCGGCTCGACAGTTCAGTTGCGTAAGCGGCTCGGCAGTTCACGCGCGATCAAAGGGAAACGGAATCACCTCTTCGATCGATCGTGAGTTGGTCGCGATCATCACTAACCGGTCGAATCCTAAGGCGACACCAGCACATGCAGGCAAGCCCCGATCCATGGCTGCCAATAAATGGCTCTCTTCGGGAAGCGGCCGCATACCCGCGGCGATTCGCTTTTGATTTGCCGACCGGTTTCGCTCGCGCAATACATCGGCATCTAAAAGCTCGTGATACCCATTAGCTAGTTCGATGCCATCGACATAGAGTTCAAATCGCTCCGCTACTTCTACACTACCCATTGTGTCGCTACCCATTGTGTCGCTAATGCGTGTCACAGTTCGCGCGAGTGCCGCTTGAGTCGCGGGGTAATCGCACAGTATCGCCGGCGATACTTTGCCGAGGTGGGGCTGGACGAGCTCCGACAAGACGTAATCCAACCACGTATCGCGATCGTCTGAAAACATCGACTCGGGCGGATTCAGTCCTTTTTGTCGCGCGAGATCAATGAGTTCGTTCTTTTCACAGCGGTGGGCATCGAGTCCTGTGGCGTCTCGAAACGCAGTTGCATACGTAACGACCTCGGACTCGCCGCGATCGAGCAGAGCCTTGGCAAGTTCGCTCAATAAGCGAATGCTTGCTTCCATGTCGTCGCCAACCCGATACCATTCGACCATCGTGAACTCAGGATTGTGCAGACTCCCCTGCTCTGCCGCTCGAAAGACGTGACAGATTTGGTATATCGCTTTGGCACCCGAGGCCAACAACCGCTTCATTGCAAATTCGGGGGATGTTTGCAGCCACATTTGCCTTGACGAACCACCATGCGGATCCGAATAGGGAACGGAGATGGGGTCGAGGTGACGGTCGACGACGATGTCCTGAGAAAGGATCGGTGTCTCGACTTCAAAGAAACCGCAGTCGTCAAAAAAAACCCGCACCTGTCGCAACAGGGCGGCTCTTGCTTGAAGCGTTTCGAGTTTGGCAGATGAAAGAAAGCGGGGCGTATTCATGCTACTTGCAATTCCTGCACGCCCTCCGCAAATTTCCGGCGGGGACTAGTTACTAACGCGCTCGATGTAGTCGCCAGTTCGAGTATCGATCTTGATGACGTTGCCAACCTTGATGAACCCGGGCGCCAAGAATTCAGCGCCTGTCTCTACCTTGACGGGCTTGGTGACGTTGGTCGCGGTATCACCTTTCGCACCTGGCTCGCACTCTTCCACCGCCAACTCGACGTGGTTTGGCGGCGTCATTGTGATAGGGTTGTTGTTGTACAACACCATGCTGATTTTCTGGCCTTCCTTAAGGTACCGCCAATTGTCGTCAACTTGCTCAGCCGTTAGCTCGTATTGCTCAAACGTTTCGTTCTCCATGAAGACAAACGTATCGGCTTGGCGGTATAGATACTGGCAATCGATTTCTTCGACGTCGGCGGACTCCAAGGAGTCACCGCCTTTGTAGGTGCGGTCGAGGATGGTGTTGCGCATGAGATTCTTTAGTTTGCATTTGTAGAAGGCGTTGCCCTTACCTGGTTTCACGAATTCCATTTCGACCATTCGGTAAGGTTCACCGTCGATCTGAACTTTCAAGCCTTTGCGAAAATCGCTGGTTCTGTACGTACCCACAAGTGCATTCCTATGTCGTTAAGCTTTTGAAAACAGTTTGTCCGTTAGCCGTCAGCCGTCAGATAATTGATTTTGGGATCAGATATTTGTCATCCGGGAAACTCGTATCCCGAGGTGAAATCTGGACTTCAAGGCGAGCTGTTGGTACAAACTGGGGAAATATAGACGTTTGTGTCGCCAACATCATCGTCATTTCAAGGCCGCTGGCTGAACGCAAAGCCTTTAGCAGTAACGTGTAACGAACTTTGGAAGCCTCGCCTATATGAAATGATGACTAGATGCAACAATCTATCAATTCAATCGTCCAAGCGGAAGTCGGAATTCGATGATGCACTCTGTAAATTTCGAGCAATACACAGTTTTCAATTGCAGCTGGCAATTGGCGATGAAGCAGGCAATTCGAGATATTGGCTCGCTATGTAAAGCTCTTGACCTAGACCCGGCGACTCTGGATCTGTCTTCTGATGCATCCTCAGAATTTCCCCTCTTTGTCCCGCGGCAATTCATGGTACGCATGGAACAGGGTAATCCCCATGACCCTTTGTTGCGACAAGTGTTACCAATTGCCGCCGAAGTGCAGTCACAGCCAAATTTCCTCTTTGATCCACTTGCGGAATCAGACGCCAAAGCGGCTCCCGGCTTGTTACACAAGTATCCCGGTCGAGCGCTATTGATCACAAACGGTGCGTGCGCCATCCACTGTCGATATTGCTTTCGCCGCCACTATCCCTACAAATCAGAACCCAAGTCCCTCGAAGACTGGGCGGCAGCTCTCAGCTATATCGAGTCAGACCCCTCGATTGAAGAAGTCCTACTCAGCGGCGGCGATCCATTGACCCTAGTCGACGCCACGCTCTCCAAACTCGCACAGCGGTTGGCGAGCATCCCACATCTTCGCCGTCTGCGAGTTCACACTCGGCTCCCGATTGTGATTCCTCAGCGAGTTGACGAGGAGCTATTGAGCTGGCTAACTGGCACGCGGCTGACAACCTCGGTGGTCGTTCACTGCAATCACCCCAACGAACTCGGTGAAGACATCGATGACCCGGTCAACGCCGCAATTGCAAGATTGGTCGACAATGGCGTCCCAGTGCTCAATCAAGCCGTCCTCTTGAAGGGAATCAACGACAACGAAGAGACGTTGTACCAGCTGCATCGCAAGCTTATCAATGCTCGCGTTTTACCCTACTACTTACATCAACTAGACCGCGTACAGGGTGCGGCTCATTTTGAAGTGCCGAGTTCCAAGGGCCTGAAATTGATTGATGAGTTGCGAAAACGGCTGCCGGGATACGCAATTCCACAATACGTTGAGGAGCGTCCACACGAATTATCAAAGCTGCCGATCGCTATGTTTGAACGAGACGATTGTGAGTAGAATATGCGATTGCGAGTAAAATACGAAACCCTCCAAAAGTTGACATTGGCGGAGTGTTTTTAGCGTTGTCGAACAGTCAGGTCGTTCAGTGAATGCATTGTCGAAAGATTCGCCTCACCAACAAGCTTTGCGCGATTTCATCGCTTGGGCGCTCGAAATGCTGGGCATAGACTTCACCAACGAGGAAGAACTCGGCGGCACAATTCGACTGGACGATGAAGATCCGGATCGCTTCGGCGAAAAGTCCGAGATTGCTTTTTCGTGGAAAGACGAATTGAGTGACGGGCGCGAGCCCATGGCATATGGAACTGCTCTGTTTTCCTGGCTGTTAAATCGCCTACAAGCTGGAGGTGCGTTTCACGCCCGGCCCGCCGAACAACCGGAGCGGGTCCATCAAATTACAGATGTTCTCTTTCCCGCATACCAAATTGAAGGTGGCAGCATTCGATTGAGCGGCTGCACACTGGAGGAAAAACCGCTCGTTCGGTTGAGTTACTATCGGCGGCAACAACCGGCTGTCTTGCGACATCTGTTCCTTTCGACGAACGGTCAGGCGATTGACGAATGTTTGGTCGAGTGCCTGGGATTAGACTCCCTCGTAAACTACTCCGACAAGCCGCCTCACGGCGTGAGTGAACAAGTTGAAACCTGGGTTTCGACATGCGTCGCGGCTGCTGAAAAAGAAGAGCCTGCTGACTCCCCCTGGGGAGACCTCGCTGCGACCGCGATTATCTGGTGTAAGTACGCGGAAGGAAAACTGACTGTCAGCATCGAGGACCAGACGGCGGACATTGCATTCACTGGCTTTGCCAAAGCGATCGCAAAAGGCGTCATTCCGCCGCCACCTTTTACTTGTTCGGAGTCCGGTGATCAGTCCTTTCAAATAACGGCAACGGAAGACGGCATCATCACCACCGTTGGATCGATCGTAGCATGCCATCAGAGTGGCAAAAAAACGATCAAATCCCGTTTGCATGAGTGTGCCGCTACTCACAAACTCGTTCTGCCGGAATTTCTCGTTAGCTGCCCGGCCTCGGGTGCCATGATTCTCGAGTCAGCGATAATATCGTGCCCAACGTGCCGACAACGAGTCAGCCCAACATCGATTCGCGGCGCCAAGTGTGAAACTTGCCGATCATTGAAATCTGCATTCGTCGACGACGCGAGACTTGCTCGAGTGCTCGGCGAATACCCCCGACTCGATCAATGGAGATCGTGGCAAATCGGAGAATCGACCAATGACTACGTCATTATCGCGTCCGGACTCTTCAAGAAATTGCTCCTGGTGGTCAACAAAGAGCAATTGCACGTCGACCATATGGCAACGGCGGGATTAATTTCTGGCTGGAGCCAAGTGCCAGAGGCAAACCGCTCCGAATACCTCGACTGATAGCGATACCGGTGAAGGTGGACGGGAAGGACGGGAGCCAATAGTGCAAAGCACTCGAAGGGCCGTTCTGGCTATTGGCTATCGTCCCCTTTCAATATTTGCGTCAAGTTCGTTTGAGAATAAACACGACATCTTCGGTTGAATCGTCGAGTTTGATTGGGCTACTCATTCGGTAGGCGAAATCGTAAGTCTCTTCAATCTCCAGGCACTCGATTTTTTCCAATAGAGCGAGCATCTCAGGCAGGGTGTAGGTACGGAAATCGATACTATCATTTAGCCGCAGGTGTCGAGTCGGCGTGTAAACATCCATGGTCATCGAGTACTTCTCGAATCGATTTTCTGGGTCGCGCGATTGAAGAGCGAGAGTGGTGTTGACGCAGAGGTTACCGCGCTGCGCCGACCAAGATTCGTCCTCTACGGGGTCGATGGCGGTCGGGAACAAGTGCAGACCGAGGACGTAGATCCCGCCTGGGCGGAGGGCGTCTCGGACGCAGCATAAATGCTCCACGGCCATTTGTTCCGTCGCCAAGTGACGAAAGCTGTTGATCGTATTGAAGGCCGCGTCGACTGGTTGATCCAGCTGAAAGTCGGTCATATCACCGACGAATGTCGATACGGGAACTCCCTTCCGGACCAAGCGGTCGTTGCAGAACTTGATCGCCGCGGGATTTAGGTCCAAGCCGGAAACTTCCAGGCCTTGTTGAGCTAAGCGGTAGAGTAGTCGGCCCGTACCACATGCGGGTTCAAAAACGGACTTAACTTCACCAGTGACGTGTTTTGGGAAGCACCGCTTGAGGAATTCGAATTCCGCTTTCCAATCCGATCCGAAAACGAGGTCGTAGTAAAGGGGGTGGTCGTACAAGCTTCCGACTAATTTCTCGGGCATATTCGATTGAATTCCAGATTTCGGGACTACGTTGGGGAAGCAGCAGATGGGTCATGTCGTGGGATCCGGCAATTCCAGCACCGCCGGAATCTCCCTCCATGGATTTCATCCGCGTGAAGAGCGTGTACGAAGTCGCATTAAACCGACTCTCAGATCCTTGCGGGCCCCAGTTCGCACGGTCGTGGGAAGTGTTACCGCCGTGCGATCATGCCGCCTCTACATTCTGGCATGATCGGCGCAACTTGAAAAGGACGGATCGCCGCCGAACGGTTGTAGAGACTGTAGCGATGGCGAGAATTGCCAATCAAGTTTCAGGAATTATGAATTGCTAATGGCGACATGCGTGTCCCTTGTAACCTAGGTTTTTAAGACGATGTAGGGGCAGCGAGTCGTTATTTCGATACCTCAGCTAAGTGAGCTGGGCGAAAGTGTCGTGCAAGAAGAAGGTATCGTACGAGTTGACGAAGGAATGTTTGCATGAGCCGAATCCTAGTTGTTGACGATTGCGTGGAAATGCAGCCACTTGTGCGCAAGATGCTGTGCCGTGTCCCCGATTCGATTGCTGTCTTCGTAACAAGCGGAGAATCCGCGCTTGAAAAACTAGCATTAGAATCGTATGACCTGGTTATTAGCGACTTGGAAATGCCAGGCATGGACGGCTTTCAGTTGCTCCGCGAAGCGAAGAAGCAGTTTACTTCCGTCCCCATCATGCTGATGGCGGCTGAAGGTAACGAGCAAACCGCCATGCAAGCGCTAAATCTAGGCGCAGCGGGATACGTCCCCAAACAACAATTGGTGCAACACCTCTCGGAAACTGCCCTCCGCATCATCAACTCCAGCGAAGCGAACGCGAAACGCGAACGATTGCTGGAATGTATGAATTCCAGCCAATGCCATTTCGTTATTGAAAACGACCGAGTGCTAATCCCAACTGTCCTCGGTCGCTTGCAATCAAGTTTGCGGCTATTCGATATCTGCGATGAAAGCGACCGTTTGCGAGTTCGCATGGCACTAGATGAAGCCGTGGCCAATGCACTTTATCACGGCAATCTTCAAATAAGTTCGGATTTGAAAGAAGACGACTTCACCGAGTTTTATGCTCTGGCAGACCAACGTCGAATTCAACGGCCATATTCAGATCGAAAGATCTATATCACCGAACAACTATCGCGAGAACAAGCGATATTCACGATCCGCGACGAAGGAGCTGGCTTCGATGTCAGCTCGATTCCCGATCCTACTGACCCAGAGAATCTGATGAAGGCGAGCGGGCGAGGTATTGTGATCATGAACGCCTTTATGGATGAAGTGTTTTACAACGAAGCGGGAAACGAAGTTACACTGATCAAGCATCGGGCAGAGACCGAAATCGACGACGAAATTGCCGAAATCGAATGCACTCTGGCCGCACTCGTTTAATTTAACGTCGTCGCGATAATGCTGGCGGAACGAAATCTCGCAAGGTCTCGAAATCTCGCAAGGTCTCGAAATCTGCGGTCCAAACCACTAAACTCGCGAGCCGCGACCGGTCACCACGGCACCCACGATCATAAGCAGGCCGACCAGCCCAATTCCGCCGGCCAACATTGCCAGCGCGGTGCCACGACGTTTGTCCTCGCGGGCCGTAACGTAGCCAGGTTCGACATAGGGGCCCAAACCGGTCTCAACCAACCCCTGCCAAGCCGATAACGAGCCCTCGTAAGTCGTTCCGTCTAGGCTCTGCTTGAGAACTTCTTCATTAACGAGAGACGGCGGTTTATCTGTAATAACTTGCGTGGTCTCGTAGAAGTAACGGGCGGCGACGCTCATCGCGATCAAGAATATCGCTGTTCCTACTACGAAGACGGTTCCGTGAATTGGAGTCCAGTTGGAAAGAGCTTCCTGGCGATCGAATTTGTCTTCGGATTCTGATTCGAAAATCTTCAGTTCGCTCAAACCGCGCAGTGCCGGGGCTTCGACGGACGCGCCGCACTCGCAAGTGACCGCGCACCCCACATCGCTATTGTCGATCGTGATCGTTTTGCCACACGGGCAAGGAAGAAGATATTTCATAGTAGTTAGGATACGAAAAAACGGTTCTTGCGTTCGGATGAAAGATTGAATTCACCTTGAATTCATCGAATAGTTATACGCCGACGGTTGCGACGTTCTCCACAGTACCCACTGAACCGCCAATCCCGCTGGTTTGAATACTGGTTAATCTGGCGCGGCAGAACCACGTGCCGCCCACCAAGGAAGACTGATTCCGCCATCGATTAACAGGGTCGCGCCAGTCATGTAGTTGTTTGCTGGATCACAGAGAAAAAGAATGCTCCGCGCCATCTCTGCGGAGTTCCCAAGACGGCCCAGAGGGATTTTGGCACCAGCGCGTTCGAGCGTTTCTTCACTCGCGAATTTGCGTTCTCCCGGCGTGTCTGTCCAACCTGGTTGCACCATGTTGATTCGGATGCCGTGTTCCGCTACTTCGATAGCCGCCGTTTTGGCCATGTGCTCCAAGGCCGCTTTCGACATGTTGTAAGCCATTGCTTTGGGGGCAGGAATAAAGGCGTGGGGCGAACTGACCAAGCAAATTGCACCACCATTACCCTGTTGGATGAATTGATTTGTGGCAGCCCGAGTCAGGTAGAAGGCGCCCCACATCGTTACATCCACGGTGCGGCGGAATCCCTCCATGTCCGCTTTGTAGAACAACTCCCGATCGCTATAAGCAGCGTTGCTAACGGCAATATCCAGCTGTCCAAATTTGTCGACAGCCGTTCCGACTAGCGCTTCAACTTGGTCTTGGTTGGCTACATCGGCCTGAACGGCGATCGCTTGAGCGCCTTCTGCCTGAATTGCCTGAACTACTTCCTCGGCGCGTTCTGGGTTCGAGCGGTAGTTAACAACTACGTTGACGCCGGCTTTTCCCAACGCGATAGCTGTAGCCGCGCCAATGCCTAAACTGGCACCAGTAACAACCGCGCTCATTCCTCGCAAACCTTTTTCTGACATAGCCTTACGATAACCATAAGAGAGGTGATTAGGTGAATTCCACAAGATCCTGAGAGGACAACTGACCGGTATGCTAACGCCCGGGAGTCGGAGCAACAACCAGTAATATGGGGTTTTCGTTCCAACTACATTAGCTATCGGCGGCGTCCAGTTGTGAAGAAGTTGTTGATTCCACCGATTTTGCGTCTAGACCTCCAGAATGACGTAGTTAGAATTGGGAAGCCTGTTGTGAGAGAGGAAATTAACACTCTTCACAGTGGGTGGCTATCGACACAGGGGGTTAGTGTACGGAACCAATACCTGGGTGAGAGAGAAGCCTTCTTTCTCCAAATCGCAAGACGATTAAGTGTTCCAACAATTCACACTCCCTATCCATGGCACGCCAAAATTCACACCGCCAAGAAGGCCCTAGTAACTTTCTAAATGGACCGAGGAAACACACCTAAACATCCTCTGTTGGGAAAGTAAGTAGCTTAGGCAAGTTGTTCTCGGGTAGTAATGTTGCTGTAATGGCAATCTTTTACCAAATTCCCGAGACAACGAGACACACAAAGAATGAGTGGTAGAGTTGTTGGGTTTCAGATGGAGGCGACATGTCGCCGGTGGTTTACGATTTCACGTAGAAGTCGTTGAAGTCACTCACCATCATCTGCTAACTCCAACATGGCGACATGGGTGTTGGACGTAATTGTTGAACAACAAAGCAAGGCTTCACAATAACGTGCCAATAGTTAAGATGCCATTCCCCTTTTTATTGCCGCAATCAGTTGCTAAGTGAGTAGGAGTATCTAACTTTGTACGACCCACTCCTGGAAGATTTCGAAGATGATGCACGTCGAGCGCCAAGCGACGACGTGGAAAACTTTGCAAAATTACCCGTAGCGGAGGTAGACATCGAAGACGATGATGACCTTGCTACCGGTGACGATGCAGACACCGCCAAAGCTGAAAAGTCTGACGACGACGACTTATTAGTTGGCGATGACAATGAGTCGTGGTCTGACGATCCGGTTCGTATGTATCTGACTCAGATGGGTGAAATTCCGTTGCTTACGCGATCGGAAGAAATCCGTCTGGCGAAGAAGATCGAAATAACCCGTCGACGATTCCGAGCAAAATTGCTGGAATGCGACTACGTCATCCAATCGGCCTTTAAAGTTCTCAAGCGCGTCCATGAAGGGGAGCTCCCCTTTGACCGTACAGTACAGGTCTCAGTTACCGATCGCCTTGAAAAAGAACAAATTTTAGGTCGACTGCCGCACAACCTACGAACATTGGAAGTGCTGCTGAAACGCAATGAGCGCGACTACCGCATTGCGTTATGTAAGTCTCAAACTAAGGCCCAACGACGAAACGCGTGGACTCGATTGGCGCGACGCCGACGACGAACTGTTCGTTTGGTCGAAGAACTCGGTCTCCGCACGCAACGTGTTGAGCCGATGATTCGGACCTTGCAAGATTTTAGCCGCCGAGTTGACGAACTGAAAAACCGCATCGACGCCCACAAAAATGAAAAGGGTCCTGCAGCAGAACGTCAGCCTTGGTTGAACGAATTTCGTAGCATTCTAATGGCTACCCAAGAAACTCCCTCTAGCTTGCGTAATCGCGTGAATTTCCTCAAGCAGGTCTACGCCGAATACCAACAAGCAAAAAGAGAGCTTTCCGAAG
>JBLHLE010000064.1:0-13261 GCA_047620805.1 Pirellulaceae bacterium | reverse complement strand
GATCTTTCCAAGTTGTTTTCTGCCGAGAGCTTTGCCTTTCACGGCCAAGAGTCGTCGCTGATCATCGGTAAGCAAAACTCGTTTGCCTCCAATCTGCTCGCGAAGTATCTGATTCTCTAGCTGGAGGTATTCGATCACCAATTCCTGTTGCTTGCGTACATACTCACTGAGTACGGCAACGAATACATGGAATGGCTGGAGAAGAAATGACATAGGTTTGCTCGCGATTAGCACATGACCCCATCATCCGGCTGTTTGCTAGAATGTCAACGACATCACCCGATGTCGGATGAAAACGCCAGAGCCTGCTGGCAAACAAACCGTTACGATCGTTACAGTTTCACGTACGATGAGTTTTTCGATAGGACGGCCCTGCGTTGCCGACGAAAGCAACCATGCCCGACGAGCGACTAAACTTCCACAAAATCGACTTGCGGCTTGCGACCCTTTTCGGTTCACCAGAACTGGCGTATAAGAAACCGTAAGTATGGTGGTGTGGGAGGACGGCGGGAGCGATCCCGCCTCCTCCTACCCAATGAATTGACGGGGTACGCGGATGAGTGTCGTGGCGAGTGCCTTGGTTGCTCTAGCCACGGACGAAGTTCAAACCGGAGTCCGTTGATCCACCGATGTTGAAGTTAAACGCGTTGGTGCCGTTCAGCTTCATTTGGCCATCCAAAGCTTGGCTATCGCCTTCACGAGTCAGCTTGAGCGATCCGCCACCGACTTGGTAGGACCCGCCAAAGGAGCTTTGTTGCCCGTCCTTGGTTGTCGCGACCCAACGGAAGGCTCTATTGGCGTCGAGCGTTAGCGCGACCGACGCTCCATTGGGTAATTTCGCCGTCCAAGTTCCGACGTGGTTGGACACGGTTGTTTGGACTTGAGTTTGCGGTTGAGTTTGTGGTTGAGTTTGTGGTTGAGTTTGTGGTTGAGTTTGTGGTTGAGTTTGTGGTTGAGTTTGTGGTTGAGTTTGTGGTTGAGTTTGTGGTTGAGTTTGTGGTTGAGTTTGTGGTTGAGTTTGTGGTTGAGGAGCCATCATGCCAGCCAGGGCCTGCAAAGCGGACTGCTCGGCGGACGCCGACGGTTGCTGTTGGGGTCCCGTCTGCTGGATGTTTGGCTGAGTTTGTTGCGGTGATCTGCCCAGCGGTTGGGTTTGCTGCTGGCCTCCGAACTGCGTCTGCTGAGTACCCGGCTGTCCAAAGGCCGGCTGGAACGCACCGCTGACTGGCGGTTGGCCGACGACACCCGATGCGGGGGGGGCGAATTGCAGCTGGGTGGGAATGCCTTGGTGCAGGTGCGTCTGTGGCGTGCTGTAAACGCGTTGCGTTTGGTAGTGCGTTTGGTAGTGCGTTTGGTAGTGATGGTGGTGCGACGGAGATCGATAGTAGGTACGTCCGCTACTGCAGCCGCCCGCTTGAGCGTCAGTCGTCGTGGCGGCGATAGTTCCGAGCACTGTCAGTGTCAGGATCAAGGCTTGTCGTGTGATGGTCATTACTGGGGTCCTTTCGAGTGTGTTGGTTTTGGTTTCGACTGCCGTCTGAGTTTTCAAGCGGAAAGCCGCTCAACTTGTTACAGCGAATCAGAGAAGAATTCCCCTAAGCGATCGAGAGTGCGGAAAATAATTTCGGCATTCGTCATAAACAACGACCGCGAAGCAATTTGCTTCGCGGTCGTCGGAGTAGAGGTGAAAGAAGATTGCTTGCGGGCCGATGACTGTCCCCGTTGGGAACAGTCGAAGGTGGAGTGCTTAGCCGCCCAGCCAGGAGGCGAGCTTCTGGGCCGCGTCCTCGGTCTCTTTTTTGGGCTGGAGTTCGCTTCGCATGATGCTGGTCAGCTTGGCGACGTATTCGATGGTGCTCTTCATCGCCGCCGGGGGTGCCGTAGCGTCCAGCTTAGCGACGTAAACGACGAGGTACTCGCCTTGCGGAGTTCGCTCGACCGTCCAGGCACCAAGCTTGGTCCGAGCACTCTGCTCAAGCAATTTCATCATTGTCTCGGCGTTTGGTGCCTCTTTGGTGGAAAATGCGAGCGACCAGACCTTACGAACGTCGGCCTTTTCGTAATACTCGACTTCGTTGGTCACAAATACAGCTTGCTTGCCAAGCTTCGTCTGCTCGACGTCCACCACCAGATTTCCGCTTGAATGCTTGGTGAATTCGATCTCGGCTCGCTCTAGAACGGTCTGGATAGGCAGCGGTGCGGACTTCCAGGGACCGGCGAGAAATTCACGGATCTCCGTAATATCAACGTTGTAGCTCACCAAGCGGGCCTTCGGAGAGATCGCCTGCGCGATCGCCACTAACTGTCCCTGGTTATTCACGACCGGACCGCCGCTATCCCCTGAATTGATGGGAGATTGCGTCTCGACGACCTTGAAGTCGTGTTCGCCTGCCCCGGTGCGAAATTGCTTTTGGTAGACCGCGCGGACCGTACCTGACGTGAAGACCCACAGGGCCTCGGTGGCTCCCGGGTTGCCAATCGACTGAACCTCTTCGCCCGGACCTATGCTGTCGGAAGCCAATTCGATCGCTTTTGCCGTGGACGGGAGGTTTTCCACCTCGATTAGCGCTAAATCACGTTTGCGATCCACACCCAAGACTCGTCCCCGAGTTCCCAACCGGGAAACATTAGCCAGGTAATGCTTGCGGCTGACAATTGGCTGATCATCCTTGGCTGCGGGAAAGAAGATCACGGCCGCACGTGCATCGCCAACCACGTGATAGTTCGTGATAATCAACTTTTTCTCCGCATCGATGAGGACGCCCGTCCCGCTCGAAGTGCCTTCGGACGTCTTGGCGAGGACCCACACCGTGGATTGGAGCGTGTCGCGATAAACCTGCTGGTCGGCAACCACCGTGGCAACCGATGTCAGTGTGACAACCGCCGTGATAGCGGCAACGAAAAAACGTGAAACTGGGTTAGTTAGAGGACGATTCATTTGGTTTCACCTGTATTCGATTTTCCAAGGTTGGCTGATGAATTTGACTGATATAGAGAGCGAAAAACGCGAGGATTTGTTACAAGCGGAAATCAAACCGCCAAGAGAGAGCCAAATACGACAAGAAGGGGGCCGGATCGGTTGCGTCCAGCTACTTGCCTTGTCCCGCGCTCTTGAACGTGAGGCTGCTGCCGGGTTGAAACTCGACTTGGAACTGTTTCTCGCTGAGATTCGACACGCCGCCGTTTAGCTTTAAACCGTCACCACCCAAGAGATTGAGTGACTCGCCGTTGAAGCTATATGTTCCCGTGGAACGGTTTTGCTTGCCGCTGTTTACATACACCAGTGCGAATTTGCCGTCGCTCTTGAGCTGGATGGCAAATGCCTCGGTGGCCGATTGGACGGCCGACCAAGTTCCTACAAGCGTAAGGTTATTCTCTGACGGGGTTTCCGTCTCGGCAGGCCCCGTTGGGTCAGCTTTCGCGATGTCCCAAAGCTTGCGGGTCTCTTTGGCGATCGCTAGGAGCCTGAGCAGTTGGTCACCGAGCACTTTAGCGTCAGTACCCTCGTTGCTGACGTTGTGTAGTAGCATGATCGCCCGCAGCTCGCCATTGTAGGCGAAACGCGAGGGAGCGTATTTCCGCGTAGCGGTTAATAAACCTAGCGATTTATCGGCTGGCAGTTCCTGATTCTCCCCAGCCTGGGCGAGCCGAACCTTAACCTCCAGTTGGTTCTCGTCGTCACTTATCCTCACGACGATCAAAAACGAGTCGGGGGCTTTACCCATCTGAAAGCCGATAGCCTTCGATCCCAATTCTTCCGCTTTGACTCCAATCTCATTCAGCAATCGGAGCAACTGCCCCGCATCCGTTAGTTTCGTCCCCACCGGGGCTCGATTGGCGGTCGTGTCATCCTTCTGGGAGGAAAATGTTGAATCAACACGGACTTTCGAGAAAAGGCTGTCGTCGCCGCGAACTAGCTGTTCAGCCGTCGCACTGAACGCCACGAGAACAATCAAAGTAATCCACTTACGCATTTTGGCACCCGCTCGTTGAGGGAAGTTGTTTCAGAACTAACCTAATTAGCGTACGGCCCTACCGGATGTTACCGATCGAACATCCGTAGCAAAAAGTCGCTCGATCGAAAAAATCGTTCCTTATATACCTCGAGGGATTCCGCAGAAAATTTTCGCCGCCGGTTGTAACAAATTCCCATCGCTTCCGCTTACTTGTGCAGCAACACAACAAGCGAACACGCCAGGCACGGCACACTGGCAAGTTCCTTTAACCCAAACTAGCTGCCGAAAAATTTAGGGAGTTCTAAAATGTTGAAGCGATTTGTATTGGCGATGGTTCCGGTGTTCATGTTGGCCGCAACGGTAAATGCGGACGATGGACTATTCAACATCGACGTGTCGAGTATTTCGGACGCGGACGTCGAAGTTCAAGAGGTAAACTTCGACGATCTGGACGTCGAGAAGCTGGCAGGCGAAGCGGGCACGGAAGACTCGGAAGAGGCAATTGAGGCATGTTTCCGTCGGTTTGGTTATGGACGCCATTACGGCGGCTATGGCAGCTACCGTCCATGCTACCGACCTTGCTACACCTACCGTTACCCGACTTTCCACTGCTACCGTCCGGTTTATCACACCACGTACGTGCCTGTTTACCGTCACTACTGGGGTTGCTACTAATCGTCATTGCGTGAATGTCGAACTGCTACACCCTCTTACTATTCAAAGCTTCCGGCGATCGGCAACGAGCCATCGCCGGTTTTTTTTTGTACCTGCCTAAAATGGAGTAGATTCAATGAAGCTAACAATTACACGCGTGGTTGCGCTGGCGGTCATCGGCGCCGCGGTTACGCTGAACGCGACCGCAACGAATGCCCAACAGATCGATAACGCCGTGTCGCCAGCGATGTCTCCAAGCCAAAGCATCCTCGGATTGGAGCGACCAAACTGCCGGCACGTAATCAATCTCTTGCTCCGCAATCAACATCGGAAACGCGTTCGTCTTGATGCTCCCAACGGGGCCGAACTGATCTCGCCGCACATCCACGGACCGCTACCGGGGGACTTGGAGCTTGTGGATATTGCGATGGTTTCGCCCGGCGATGCCAACCAAGGTCCTCAATTCCAGATCACCTTGCGAAACAATAGCGATTTCACCCTCCGCGATTTCGCGATCTCGATCGTGGGCGTCCTCGGTCGCATCCATCTTGGATCTCCGTCGACGACCATCAACATTTCGCGAATGGACCCGGGACAATCCGGCGCCGTTCAGATCGCCTTTCCCGTCGATTCACTCGCCATGGGGACATTCAACGGTCAACCGGTTCCCTTCGACACGCTGGTTGTGGCGATCGACAGCTATGATGAACTCGTCGAACGCGATGAACTTAACAACGTTGCGATTCTTCCCCGCGAGGGCATCAAGGCGTTGGTCGTGGAGGCGGCGGCGGAACCATCAACGCCAACCGTGCCAAGCCCCAAAGAGCCCGTACCGCCCACCTCGGCGGACCCCAAAAACGGCCCGTTGCCGACACTTCCCGGCGACAAGCCACAGCCGACACCGCTCGACGAAATCGACTTCGACAAGCTCGACCTCGACGGCGGCCAAAAAGACGAAACCGTTCTCTCGAAGTAACCTCTCGCGTTTGAAATGCACAGCAACGGCCACTTGTCGCCTTCTTTGGAGGCAAGTGGCTGTTTCGTTTCGTACCGATGGAATCGACACTTGCCCTAACCGTAAGGGCCTCCCCTAAATCTACTTTGGAATCCCAGTGGATTTCCACGTCAGAGCGATAGCGGCACGGGGCAACGCGAACCGCGTTACCGATCCGCCAACAACCGGATGACGTTTTTCCAAGCGGTGATATCGCGTCGCAACCGTTGATTCAACAACACGGCGATGCCGAAACCGATGACGCCGAAAGCGGAAATCCAGGCGAGCATCGAGAGGTGTTGGTCTTGAGCCTTGAGAGCCCCGCTAAGCACGATGAGCAACGACGCGGTGGCCGGAATGGCACCGGCGATGAACGTGTAAGCGGGAATACGCTCCTCCAAAGTGTCGAGCGGCGCGAGTTGCTCCACGCCCGGCGAGCAGCCTTTGAGCAGTTGCGGCCAAAAGCCGCGCAACGCCAATAGCGTTACTATGAAAAACGGATAGGCAGCGGCGATCAATCCACATAGAGCCAACGATGAAACAAAGTGCAGGAAGTGATGCCATTCGATTCGCCCCACCACTAGTTGTAGCGCGATCGGATATGTGGCTCCCGCGATCACCCATAAGATGACCCCGAGTACGGCGATGAACTGCCCGGCTTCCAAACTTCGCCTCAGAGCAAGCGTTAAGGATTCACTTGCGCATTCCGAGCCTTGCCGTATGGCCGTGACGATCGGCCAACAGTACCAACAGATGAGCAGCACTGCGCCGGGAAACGCGATGCCATTAATGATTGCCTGGATGTTCCAGAAAGCGTTCTCGGATTCCCGCACCTGATCGATAATCGCTTCCTTGTTGTAGACAAAATTAAAGTATCCGGCGGCGACGTTTGGAATTAAGGCGGCCAGAATCACCGTTACCAAGGGCCAGAACACTGGCCAGCGTTGGAACCGGGGTCCGCGGTCGAGCATTAGCGCGCCGCGCGGCTCCAGGCAGAGCAGCAGTTCGCGCGCCAGCTCGCGGCCACTACCGGGCCTGTCTTCCCGATCTGGTGAGAGACACCGCACCAAAAGTCCCTGCAAACGCCGCATAGACGGGCTATCGCAAGCTTTCGCCTGGATGCCAAGTCGGCGCATTTCCAGTAATTCGTTCAGTGCCTTGTTCCAATTGGTCGAGATCTCTTCATCGCCAAAAGGCCGTTCGCCGTGAAGCAGTTCCCATAAAACAACGGCGACGGCGTAGATATCGCTCCGTTGATCCAGATCATCGGCCTCTCTGTCAAGCGCCGGATGAAATGCCTCCAATTGCTCGGGAGACATGTAGGCCAAACTACCGCCGAAGAAGGCCCGCGGCGCCGCGCCCGCCAATGACGAACAGTAGCTGACATTGAAGTCGGCCAGCTTGACCGAGCCGTCGGCCGAAAGCAGCACGTTGGCCGGCTTCACGTCACGGTGCAATACGCCATGACTGTGTGCATGATCCAGGGCGGTGGCCAGCTGCTCGCCGATTACGCAGACCACCTCATGCCAAGGTCGTCGCCGCATCTCCGTCGGCACGACGGTCTCCAACGGCAGGCGATCCTCGAAATCCCGCAAGCTCTCCCGCACGGAGTCCGCAATCACTTCGCCCGAACGCTCGCTCATCGGCAATTCACTCACCCGTTTCACAACGTCCGCTAAAGTTCCACCGGGTACGAGCTGCATGTAGAGCAGATGAGCGCCCATGTCATCGACGGGACGCTGGTCGAAGACGCGGACGATATGCGGATGATCCAACTGAGCAAGTGTCTCCGGTTCGAGCCCTTGCTCTTTCGATATTTTAAGCGCGACCCAACGTTGTAAGGAAATCTGCCGCGCCAAATAAACGCAGCCGAACGCTCCCGCTCCCAAAACAGAGATGATCTCGAAGTCGTCGATCGTGTCGCCCGTCTCGAGAGCCGCGGCTTTGGAACGATTAAACAGCCGCGTGCTTTCCGACAGAATGTCGCCCGTCATGAGTTGGCGCAGTTGTTCCACTTGGTTGGGAAATCGTTTCAGGTACTCTGCGGGCTCGACATCTTCACCCGTCGATCGACGGATGTGAAACTCTTCGTAAATCAAATCTACCGGTGGCCCATCGCCGCTGGAAAGATCGGGAAAACGATCTGCGTAGTGTTCGATTGAGAAAGCCTCACGGCCCGATTGATGGCGGTACTCCAAGTCAACTTTGATAAGTTCGACCAAGACGAGCTTGTGCATTTTTTGGGAGTCGCCCGGCAGAAACTCCTCCATAACGGGTGGGGCAGCCGACGATTCCCAGGCCTCGATGAATCGCTCCAAGTACTGAGCCAACGCATCCCACGTTCCCTGTGCCTCCTCCAGACGCATTGTCGGCGTCACTTCGAGCGGAGTCTGCTTTTCGGGATTGTCGTTCATGATCAGCTGTCAACCGTTGGAAAGGCCGGGGAGAAGGTAGCAGTATTCTCGCGACTTTCCCCACCGCGAACAAGATCGGGTGTGTGAACTCACCTTTTTAGGTGACGGTCGTTAACACCTGCTTTCTTTCGTTTGGGTGGAGAGGGCTCTCAGGCCTAAAACGCATATGTTTCTTGTCGACCGTCGTCACTCAATCTAGTGGCTCTTTCCAAATGCTCCTGCAGACGCCAAAATGGAACGCAACGAGAATCCAACTTGTTTATCGAGCAAGCACGTCATGAATGAACTTAATGATGATTTGATTCAACTGGTGAAAGACGGCGATCGAGATGCGCTGGCCGCCTATCTGGACGCAGTTCGGCTTCCGTTGATGGCCTTTATCCAACGCCGGCTGGGCGACGCGCTGCGCACCAAGATTGAGCCGGACGACATTTTTCAGGAAATGAGCACCGACGCCGTTCGTTCACTCGATAGCATCGACTTGTCAGAACGTGAACCGTTTTCCTGGCTTTGTCAGTTGATCGAACGGCGGATCATTGACGAGCATCGCCGATTCTTTGAGGCAAAGAAACGAGACGCCGGAAGAGAGGTGGCATTTGATGGCGGTTCCGATAATCGCAGCGGAGGTTTCGGGAACATGTTGGCCCAATCGATGACCACGCCCAGCCAGGCATTCTCACGCAAATCGCGGGAAGCGCGTCTGGCCATCGCCGTATCGCAGCTACCTGAACTGCAACAACAGGCTCTTCAGATGCGTTACGTTGAAAACCTTCCCTCCAAGGAAATCGCCGAGCGGATCGGCAAGAGTGACGCCGCCGTCCGCGTCATGCTCACGCGAGCCGTCAAAACGCTGCAAGATCTGATGCTAGAGGTCTAAAGGCAAGAGGTCTAAAGGCAAGAGGTCTGAATGCAAGAGGTCTAAAGGCAAGAGGTCTGAATGCAAGAGTTCTGATGCTGGCGGGCCGATGGGCTTGATCGGTCTCGTGGGACCAGCCGAGTACCCAATGGCAGATTACCTTGTTTCGGAACCCCCGTTTCTTCGATTGCCGCCCGAAAACACGCGATGTCGCGCGTCTACGTTCGAGCGACACGTTGCAAAACGAAAAAAGCCGCGTGACCATTTTGATCACACGGCTCTTGGCAGACGATACTGACACCAGCGTATGCGTCCTTGCGAATCGCACTAGTAGGATACCGAAACGATGCGTCGCATCTGCACTTGAACCATGCCGACTTGGCCTTCCGCTTCGGCCAGGACTTGTAGGACAAGCAAGCCGTTGCTGGTCTCCATGGCCGACGCGAGGGCTTCTTCGCTGGTCAACGGAATCGTGTTGCAAACTTGGAGCACGTGTCCCGGCTTGATTCCTGCCAGGTCAGCCGGCGAACCGGGAGCGACTTTCTCGACACCCAGGCCTTTGCCCGGCAGCAACATGCCTTCCACCCCGAGGTACCAACGAGCGTCCTCGATGACGTGGCTGTTTCCGAGTCGGTAATCGCAGACGACATAGTTCCAACTGCAGTGGTGATAGTCGACTGGCTGGCAGTGCTGCAGTTTCACGCAGTGGTTGAACCACCAGTGGCAGTGACTCGGCTTGTGCGTCTGCCAAGGCTTGTGATTGTGGTGATTACCGATCCACAACTTGAGATTGTTGATGTGGTTTCCGTTCATGACACCAGGGTTGTTAATCGGTCCCAAGGGCTTCACTTGGGGCGGAAGGAAAGGCTTGATCGTGCCTGGCTTGATTATGCCGGGCTTGATAGTTCCGGGCTTGATCGTGCCTGGCTTGATTATGCCGGGCTTGATAGTTCCGGGCTTGATAGTTCCGGGCTTGATTCCGTCAACGTTGATTGTACCGGGTCGCACATTACCTTTGTTGATCTTGCCGAAATCAATCGCACCAGGCTTGATCTGTGGCGTGATCGGCCGTTGGTTGATCGAACCCTTGTTGGTCGGGCTTTGGATTTTCTTGATGGTGCCAAAATTGCGAGATTGCTGTAGCCCGCTGATGCTGCGGATGGAATTGTTGTTTGGCTGCGAACTTGTCTTGAAACCGCCGCTCGATCGGTTGAACGAGGAGTGGTTGGAGGATCTTGATGGGCTCGACGATGGCTTGCTGGTAAAGTTGGACTTGCTTGAAAACTTGGGTCCGCCAGCGTGAGCGACCGTGGCGGTGGCGATAACGGCCAACACGAAGGCGGACCTGACGAAGGCGGACTTGGCGAAGGCGGACTTGGCGAGAGTGGTGAGATCGATTTTCATGACTTTCTCCGGGGATTGGTTGTTTGCTTGTGTGTCGCCAAGCGGTGGCGTCTAACACATTAAGCGGGAGAAAGATGGATTTGTTACAGCTGCAGGGAGATTCTTCAAGTCTATATTTCGCAATGACTTATATTGATTGTTGCCGGCAAAATGGTCCCCAGGTCACGATTTTATCTGGGGAGAAACAGGGATGCGAGAGAGCGGCGGGCCCCTCACTCCACCCTCTGAGCCAGCTCTTTAGACATCGGGATCCGTACGCGTCCTGCAATTTCGACACAGAGGTAACGGGTGAGCGAGTTGCTGTCGGAGGTCAATTCAGCGAACGAGACTATGAGGTGGAGATACCGCGTGTTGAGAAACAAAGGCAAACAAAGGGCGTTACCATCGGGACGATG
This sequence comes from Pirellulaceae bacterium, assembly GCA_047620805.1. Taxonomy (GTDB): domain Bacteria; phylum Planctomycetota; class Planctomycetia; order Pirellulales; family Pirellulaceae; genus JBLHLE01. The sequence goes on along the minus strand of JBLHLE010000064.1, from coordinate 2,588 downwards.
TCGAATCGGATTAAATTGCTGAGACCAGTGACTGGGCGTCCTATCCAAAAACTCATCCTACGCGAAACTGTAAGGATTGTAACGATTTGGCACCGTCAAACGTTCCCGTTTTCATCCTACATCCGGAGATGTAATTGACATTCGACCAGACAAGGCGGATGGTGAGTTGGTCTATTGATCGGGACCAAGTCATGTCTGATCGGGACCAAGTCATGTTATTTCTTCTTCAGCCGTTTCAGATCGTCTTCGCTGTTCTAAGTGAATTCATACGCAAGGAACAGGAAAAGGTAATCGAATACCTGCAGCTGGAGAATCAGATTCTTCTAGAGAAAATTGCCTCAAAAAGGGTTTTGCTTAATGACGATCAGCGACGACTCTTGGCGGTGAAGGGGAAAGCTCTCGGTAGAAAGCAACTTGCGAAGATTGCGACCATTGCTCAAGCTGACACGATTCTTCGTTGGCATCGAGAATTGATCGTTCCTAGAGGCAATCCCAATTCGAGTCACAACATTGGTCGCCCGCCAACCGATCAGGAAATCGGTAAGCGCCCAACAGAACCATTATTGACGTGCGTGTTATGGGAGCGCGGCTAAGGCAACGAGAGGCCAATCAGACGACCTGCTGATCCGATAGCAAAGAATCGTTTCTACGCGGAAGGCGGGTAAGCGCTATGCAGGTAGGGCTACGGTGGGCAGTTGAAAATGTGGTATTGACTTAGCTGGGGAGGGTGTCGTTACAATCGTGGTTTTCTGTCAAAAGGCATGGTAGGAGACAAGGATGTCCAACTCGTTATCAACTGACCGAACGCCGGCCTCCGACGAGGGAGACAATCCCGTGGAGAAGTATCGCAGCCGACCAAAGCAACTGGCGCGGTGGTTGTTGGAGAGTCGTGATACGTTAAGGGAGAAATATCAAGGACTCAAGGTCGAGTCAAAACGCCTGAAGGTACGCGTTAGCGACGTCACCAAGAGTCGTGACAACTGGAGACAACAAGCAGAGACCTCCGATCAGCAATTGCGAGCGATGAAAGCCGAAGTGGAACGACTCGCTGCGCTGCTTGAGCAGGCAGGTGACTCCGGCCCCCAAAAAAAGTGAACAGCCACTCAGTTCGCTGATCCGCATCTCACCTGACGCGACCACTGGGGAGCCGCCCGCCAGCTTGAAGCCAACTCAATCGCCGGTCTTGATCGTACCTTCGGGACCGCCGATCGATCAGCACGAGCGGATTCCTCGTCAATCGTATAGTTTATCCACGGTGGTCTATTTCTGCGGCTCGGTGTTGCGATGCTGTTCATCACTGAAGGCGGTTCCCAAGACGCTGGGGCTTTTCTTTCCCGAGCAGGCGCGACAGGGCTTCATTCCTCACGCCACAACCGGACGCATGTGGCTACTTCGGCTGGGATATTACAAGCTGCATGCACCGCTTGAGCAGGCCGACGACTGGATCTTGCTTGCCGATCATGCGGTCGAGATTGGAAAGCATCGGTTCTTGGGGATCCTCGGAATTCGCTTAGCGCATCTTCCACCGCCAGCGGAATGCCTGAAGCTGAGTGACATGACTCCCGTGGCCTTGCTTCCCGTGGAATCTTCGACTCAAGCAATCGTGCATCAACAGTTGGAAGCCGTCATCGCTGCAACGGGCATCATGCCCGCAGCGATCTTGAGCGACGAAGGCAGCGATCTTTCCGGCGGCATCGACCGGTTCTGCCAGGCTCATTCGGAAACAACCCGTTATCGCGATCTGCCGCACATGGCGGCCCGGTTATTGAAGAAGCGTTTAGAAAAGAACGAATGTTGGAATGCGTTTATCAAGCAAGCAACGCAGACCAAGTTTGAGACGAACCAAACGGAACTCGCGTTTCTCGTTCCACCGCGATTGCGAAGCAAGGCGCGCTACATGAACCTGCAAAGCATGTTGAAGTGGGCGGAGAAGGTGCTGACGGTGCTAGACGATCCCCGTCTGGTAGCTCCTTCGTTGTGCAGCGTCGATCGCTTGAACACGAAGTTCGGATGGTTGCGTGAGTATCGGAAGGATCTTAAAATGTGGTCGAGTTGGCTGTCACTCACCGATCGGGCGCTCGACCTTGTCCGTCGTCGCGGCTATTGCAGTTCCACGGCCGATGACGTGAAACAAGCTCTCAGCGAGATCTCGGATACTCCTGAGACGGAGTTGCTGAAGCACGAACTTTTGGAAATCGTGAACGCGGAATCATCGAAAGCCAGTGCAGGCACGCGCATGCCTGGCAGCACAGAGATATTGGAATCGAGCTTCGGTAAACTGAAAGAGATTGAAGGCGACCACAGTCGCAGTGGTTTTACGAGTCTAATTCTCGTTTGGGCGGCCTTATTTGGGGCGACAACATCGGAAGTAATCCGCCAGGCGCTGACGGAAGTTCCCGTCAAGCTCGTACACGCTTGGTTCCGCAGCACCTTGGGCACGACCATCCAATCGAAGCGGGCCAAACTGGTGCACGCCTTACGGAGCAAGTCGACAGAAAACCTGGAAGAACACTAGAGACTCAAAACCCCACATTTTCAACTGCCCAGGCCCGGCCCAACTTTGCACCTAAATCGCCCAACCCCTGGTC
>JBLHLE010000063.1:0-13287 GCA_047620805.1 Pirellulaceae bacterium | reverse complement strand
CGACTCAATTCCCAATGCGGCCTGCGACCTGCCAAGTTCCGACCTGCCAAGTTCCGACCTCCTAGCTATCTAGTAAGTCCTTCACCACTTTTCCGCCGACGTCGGTGAGTCGAAAGTCTCGGCCGCTAAATCGATACGTCAACTTAGTGTGGTCGATGCCGAGGCAGTGCAGGATCGTCGCCTGCAGATCGTGAATGTGCACTGGATTCTCGACGACGTTGTACGAAAAATCATCGGTCTTGCCGTAAGTGAAACCCTTGCGGACGCCACCGCCGCTCATCCAAATCGAGAAGCACCGCGGGTGGTGATCGCGACCGTAGTTTTTGTTTGTCAGCGAACCTTGGCAATAAGCGGTGCGTCCGAATTCGCCAGCCCACACGACTAAAGTATCTTCGAGCAAACCTCGTTGCTTTAGATCCGCGATAAGAGCCGCGGAGGGTTGGTCCGTTTGGCGGCACTTGAACTGAATCCGGCTAGGGAGTCGTTCGTGGTGATCCCAGCCGCGATGGAAAAGTTGCACGAAACGGACATCGCGTTCCAGTAGTCGCCGCGCGGTTACGCAATTGGCCGCGTAGCTGCCGGGTGTAAGCACATCTTTCCCATACATATTTATCGTACTTTGCGGTTCCGTCGACAGATCGACGAGCGAGGGAACGGAGAGTTGCATTTGTTGGGCGAGTCGATATTGTTCCATTCGCTCTTGAATCGCGGGATCATTCGTTTCGTCGAATTGCAGCGAGTTGAATTTGTCGATCGCTTCGTACATGCGATCTCTCGTTCTTCGATCGACGCCAGCGGGATTATCCAAGTACAAAACCGGGTCTCCTCCGCCGCGAAATTTAAGACCTTGATGCTCGGTGGAAAGGAATCCACTTCCCCACTGCCGCACCGCCAACGGTTGATCGCCCGTTTGACCGCCGGACACCATCACCACATAAGCGGGTAAGTTTTTGCTTTCGCTACCCAGTCCATAACTCGCCCACGCTCCGATACTTGGTCGCCCTGGCAATTGACTGCCGCTTTGGAGCATGGTGATCGCCGGGTCGTGATTGATTGCGTCGGTATGCATCGAATGGACAAAGCACAGATCGTCGGCGATTCTTGCCGTGTATGGAAGCAGTTCGCTCAGCGGCGTTTGAGATTCGCCGTGACGGCGGAATTTGAAAACCGATCCGGTAAGTGGTTTTGATTCTTGATCAGAAGTCATTTCCGTCAGCCGTTGCCCCCTGCGGATGTTTTCGGGCAGTTCTTCTCCCTGTCGATTCGTTAACTCTGGCTTGGGGTCGAATAAGTCGATTTGGGAAGGGGCGCCCGATTGGCAGAGGAAGAGCACTCGCTTCGCTGTCGGCTTGAAATGGGGCAGGCGTTGGATTGTTGAGTCTGCCAGGCAATCCGCAGGCAAGAGCGACGCCAGCGCAGCGGCCGACATCGTCGCGCCAAGTTCGCCGAAGAAATTGCGGCGGGTTAATAGTAGCGACGATTGTCCGTTCACAGCTTGTTGGTTTACAGTTTGTCGGTTCACAGTTTGTTGGTTTGAATTCATGGGCGGTAGACGACCTCTTCGAGATTCAAGAGCACGCTGGCAATAATCGTCCAACTGGCGTGGTCACTGATATCAAGAGCTTCATCGCGCGATGAATCTCCTACCGAAAGTAGCTGTTGGGCAGCCGTCGGGTCGTTTCTGTAAGCTGATAGTTGTTCCTCAAACAGTCTTTGTACGAGTGCCGTTTCGGCCTCGCGCGGAACCCGGCCGACAATTCGTTGGAAGATGACTCGAGGCCGATCAGTTGCATCGACTTCGACCAGGATGCGCTCCGCGATACGTCGCGAGGCCTCCACGAAAGTAGGATCGTTGAGCAGTGCGAGTGCTTGTTGGGCAGTATTGGAACGCGGACGCGTCACAGTGCAGACCATGCGGTCCGGAGCATCGAAGACCCTCAGCATTGGAGGCGGCGAGGTCCGCTTCCAAACCGTGTAGAGGCTGCGGCGATAGAGATCCAAGCCACTGCTTTGACGATAGACCTGCGCCGTAAAATCTTCGCGATACGAGAGATCTCGCCACAGTCCCGTCGGCTGATATGGGTAAACACTGGGACCACCAACTTTTTCGACCAGCAATCCACTGATCTGTAACGCGTTGTCGCGTATCACCTCGGCTGGCAAACGAAGTCGCTGCGTTCGAGCCAACCACACGTTATCAGGATCTTTTAAGCGTTTCTCGAGGGACACTCGATTCGCCTGACGATACGTTGCCGAAGTCGCGATCAAGCGATGGAGTTGTTTCACGTTCCAGCCTTTCTGGACGAATTCGTCGGCCAGCCAGTCGAGCAACTTCGGGTGCGTTGGCGGTGTGCCGCGAGAACCAAAGTCGCCCTCGGTCGCGACGATGCCGCGACCAAAGAACAATGACCAATAGCGATTAACTGTAACTCGCGACGTGAGCGGATTCTCGGGGTGGACGAGCCATCTCGCTAACGCCAAACGATTCGGCGGATGTTGTTGGTCGATTGCTGGCAACGCGGCTGGCGTCGAGGCAGTCACCGCTTCGCCGAGCTGACGATAGTCACCGCGTCTGAGGATATGCGTTGGGCGAGGTTGGGGTAGCTCCTTCATTACCATCGTTGTTGGCATTGATCTTTGCAACTGTCGAAGATTCGACTGAATCACCGCGTCATCGGCGAGTAGCCTTTGCGACGTTTTGTCATGGTGTCGCATGAAGTGATTCCGCAGCAAAGCTCGCTGCGCTGGAGTTCGTTGCTGTGCTGCAATTCTTAATAGATCCAGTATCGGCTCGCGTCCCGCAATTCGAGCGACTTCAAATGGCGATAAGGCTTGGTCGAAGACATAGAACTCGTCCAACAAGCCACGGAAACTCGGCTGATCCTCTCCACCGCCAAGATGCCATTGTTTGCCGTTGATGCCAGCGGTGGCGAGTCGCGAGAATTCGCTATTTCGATTGAACTCATTTCGCGAAACCTGCTTGCCGTTGACGAACCAAGTAATCGACTCGCTCTCCAAATTGACACTCGCCATGACATGCGTCCAGGTCCGCAGTTCGAGTGGAGTAGAGCATTGATATTGCCGCGATTGAGTTTCTCTCTTGAGCGCGATCGTCGGAATCAATTTACGGATTTGAAGAGAGATTCCGTCGGCGGCGGTTTGTTTGGCAGCGACCGTCGTCGTTTCTTCGGTCGTCGGAAATATCCAACCACCAAACGTGGTCTGTGTCAGTTGTGCGTCGCTCGCTGGCCAGTCGATGCGAGTGCTACCGCCGAGCAAAAGTGCGCCGCCCGTTTTTCCGGGAATCCACGTCGTCGGGCCCGCCACTGAAGTACCAGCCACTGAAGTACCAGCCACTGAAGTACCAGCCACTGAGGCTTTGCTTCCGTCGCTAAGCGAAGTGTTGTTGTCCAGCGGTAGATAGTGTGTCGGCTTTGTGAGAGAGTTGCCGAGTTGTTCGCCAGCGGCAACTTGTTGCTCCCAACTCTTCTGTGCTTTCGTGAAATCGGGCGACTTGGCCCGTTCCGTCAGCATGTGTTGACTTCGTTGCACCGCGCGCCTGTATTGGTTTAGTTCGGTAAGTTGCTGCGAAGTCGGCGCGTCGATCCATGGCTGTGCATTCCCGTCTCGACCGTCGAGGCCCTCTTCGTCGATCGAATTGAAGAATGCGTAGAGTTGATAAAAGTCGCGTTGAGTGAAGGGGTCGTACTTGTGGTCGTGGCAGCGAGCGCACTCCATAGTTTGGCCAAGCCAGATAGTCGCTGTGGTCGTGACGCGATCTGAAATGTATTCGTTCAGGTATTCGGCGGGAATCGCTCCCTCCTCGAAATTGATCATCCCATTGCGATGCAGGCCCGTGGCGATTCGCTGTTGCAATGTTGCGCTGGGGAGCAGATCGCCGGCCAATTGCGAAATGGTAAATTGGTCGAATGGCATGTTGTCGTTTAACGCGTGGATCACCCAGTCGCGCCAGCGCCACATGTCGCGATGGCTATCAATGTGATAGCCATGCGTGTCCGCGTATCGAGCGAGATCGAGCCAGGGCGTCGCCATCCGCTCGCCGTACTTTGGCGATTCGAGCAATCGATCGACTAGTCGTTCATACGCGCGAGGTGAAGTATCGGAAAGGAATTGTTCAATTTCAGCGGGAGTTGGAGGCAGGCCAATCAAATCAAACGTAACTCGACGAATCAGTGTAACGCGGTCCGCTTCTTCCGCGGGGTTCATGCCCAACTGTTCGTGCCGCTGCAGAACGAAGTGATCGATCGCGTTGCGCGGCCACAGCTGGTCGCGAACGATCGGTATAGCGGGTCGCTTTACGGGGGTATAGGCCCAGTGCGATTCCCAGTTTGCACCTTGTTGAATCCAAAGGTTTAAGCTTGCGATCTGGGCAGGGGAAAGTTGAGATTTCGCGTCGGCCGGAGGCATGTGGTCATCGTCTGTCGACGTGACTCTCAAATACAATTCGCTTTCGTTCGGCTGGCCCGCGACAATCAGGCGTCGACCGGACGCAGACTTACGCTGCAGAGTATCCAGGTGGTCGAGTCGTAGTCCTGCTTTCCGCGCCACTTTGTTAGGGCCGTGGCATTGCAGACAATGGTTGGCCAAAATTGGTTGAATGTCGCGAGTGAAATCTATCCGCGTTTGCGCAGCAATATCGGCTCGAGCCGTGCTGAGCAAAACGACACATGCATAGATGACACGTCTCATCGACTTTCTCACAACCTAACGATTCTCACAACCTAACGATTCTCACAACCTAACGATTCTCACAACCTATCAAGTCGCCGACGGAAATCGGAACGGGAAAGCGTTCGCGCTCTCCTACCTATTCATCATACGATTCGCACAGTTGTCAAAGTTGGTACCGTATCTCGAACCAACAAGTGGCGACGGATTGTGTTCGGGTTGTGAGGAAAGCGACGGAAATAGAGACGCGCGGCGGCTCGCGATCATTCCAATCGACTAGCTCAGGTCTTTCAACGGACCTGTGCTGTCAGCCATCGATTCCGTCTTCGCACCAACTCGGTTGAGCATCGAGACGTAGAGATTGGTCAAGGGCGTTTCTTCCTTGTAGCGAACGTGACGACCAGAGTTGATCGTTCCGCCACCTCCACCAAGGAGCACAATCGGCAAGTCGTGGTGCGCGTGTCGATTGCCGTCCGCTAGACCACTGCCGTACATTAACATGCAATTGTCTAGCAGCGTGCCTTCGCCTTCTTTTACGCTCGCCAATCTTTCAGTTAAATAAGCAAGCTGTTGGATGTGATAACCGTTGATCTTGGCGATTTTCTCGAGCTTGCCCTTGTCATTTCCATGATGGGATATGCCGTGGTGCCCGTCGCTGACGCCAACTTGTGAGTAACTGCGATTGCTTCCAGCATTGGCATACATGAAAGTCGAGATCCGAGTGGAATCCGTTTGGAACGCCAAGACGATGAGATCGCTGAGCAGACGCAAGTGCTCTTCGAATTCGCGCGGGACACCCGCCGGTCGCGGGTAATCGGGAACTCCCTCTTCCGCGTCCGTCAGCTTGTCGGCGCCAGTGATTCGCCGTTCGATATCGCGAACTGCAAACAGGTACTCATCCAACTTCTTTCGGTCAGACGTTCCCAGCTTAAGACTTAGCGACTTAGCATCTTCCAGCACAAAATCGAGAATGCTCTTTTTGTAGCGCTTGCGTTTGTCTTGGACATCGCCATTTTGCCGCTTATCTTTTCCTTCAAAAAGCCGATCGAAAACAGACGCCGGATCGATTTCTTTGGCTACCGGAGATGATTCCGAACGCCATGAAATGTTCGAGGTGTAAACGCAACTGTAACCCGAGTCGCAAGTGCCCGCTGGAGCACTTCTTTCCAAGCCGAGTTCCAAGGAGGGAAGTTTCGTTTGTTCGCCGATTTCGCGAGCGCCAATTTGATCGACCGACGGCCCGTTGTTGATATCCGCTCCCGATGTCTTCTTGGGATGAGCGCCAGTGAGGAACGAGGCGACACTGCGGGCGTGATCGCCAGCACCATCACCTAACGCGCGACCGCCGTTCAGGGTCAGCCCGCTCAGTACAAGCAAGTCCTTCTTGTATTTTTCGAGCGGCTTGAGCGTCGCTGGAAGCTCAAAGTCTGTGCCGGTCTTCTCCGGCGTCCACTCGTTCATATTGATGCCGTTGGGGACGTAAATGAATCCCATTCGTACCGGTGGCTTGCCGGCAGTCGCTGCCGAAAGGCTCGGGGCCATAATGTCCAGCAGGGGTAAGGCTAATGCCGTTCCCAGCCCTTGTAGAACTGTACGCCGAGTTACTTTTGGAATTCTTGTCATGGCTATTTCCCCTTGTGTGGACCACGCCATTGGAACGGACGACTGTTAACAACGGCGATTACCAATGACGAAAAATTATCGCCATTCGTATCAATGCTCTTTGTTATGTTATCGACTGCGCAGTCGTCGTAGTACTCTAATCCTCGTCCAAGTGCGTAAGTCAGCATTTTTTCCGAAGCGCATTTTAGAAATTGCTTCCGCTCGGTAGTGGCGAGTAATTTCCGCAACTCTTTGGGACCATTGAACTTTTCCCCGCTCGGCAGTTCGCCGCTAGCATCGATTGGTAGCTCCTCGTCGGTAGTTCGGTAGGCACCGACAGCGTCAAAATTTTCGAAGGCGAAGCCGAGTGGGTCCATTCGTTCATGGCAAGATGCGCAGATAGGGCTGGCTCTGTGCTGTTCGAAGCGTTGACGCAGCGTCCCCGTTAGTTCCTTTTGATCATCCAATGCTGGGACATCTGCGGCTGGTGGGGGCGGCGGTTCGCCGAGCAGATTGTCGAGCACCCACTTACCTCGTTTTACGGGAGAAGTCCGAGTTGGGTTGGAAGTGATGGTGAGCACGCTTCCGTGAGTCAGGATTCCACCGCGGATAGTATCTCTCAGCGAGACGCGGCGGAAGAAGTCGCCGCTCACGTTTGGTATCCCGTAATGTTTGGCAAGTCGTTCATTTAAAAAGGTAAACTCGCCGTCAATAATATTTGTAACCGGCAAATCTTTGCGAATTATTTCGGCGAGGAACATGCGAGTTTCGGTCAGCATGTCTTTCTGTAGTCGTTCATTAAAGTTGGGGAACAGTTTTACATCGGGAGTCATTTCGAGCAGGTGGCGAAGTTGTAGCCATTGGAGGGCAAAGTTGTCGACCAATGCGTCGGCCTTGTCGTCTTTCAGCATCCTTTGCACTTGCCGCCGAAGATTGCCGGACTTGCGAAGGGTGCCGTTCCAGGCGTGATTCCAGAGTTCTTCATCCGGCATGGAACTCCATAGGAAGTACGACAATCGTGTTGCGATTTCGTAGTCGTTCAGGGGACGGGCAAAGTCGCCAATGTGATCGGATTCAACGCGGAACAGAAAGTATGGCGACGTCATGACTGCCTGGATAGCGACTTGAATTCCCTCTTCAAATGTGCCGCCATCGTCGCGGACCATTTTCGCAATACGCTCAACCCGTGACAATTCGTCGTCGGCTAGAGGACGTCGAAACGCTCGGTTGGCAAATCGCGAGAGCACTTCTTTCGCAGCCTTCTCAGGGGAAAGTTTTTCGTTAGGGGTGACGAAGATCAGCTTGCGATGAGTTTCGGGAAGGTTCTTCTGACTGCCAAGCGGTCCAAGTATTTCAATCCAATGCACTGCGAGGTTTCGATCGCCTTCGTTCGCTTTGTAATAATCGTTGCGAAAACTAACGGCGATGCTGTGTTTTCCCTTATCCACTTTTCCTTCTTGAGTGAACGAATGTGGCTCGTTTCGCGGTTGGGGGACTTTGAAAATCTCGATCACTTTGGCATCGAGTTCAATTCCCATTTCGATAGGTTCGTTTCCCGCTTGATCACCGCAGGCGTGGACGATCACACGGTACGTTCCCGTTTCGGGAAACTCAACGTGTGCGACGAGCTTGCCTGAGTTGAAGAGCAGTTTCGCGTCGCCACCGATATCGCTGGCACCACTAGTGGCCAGCATTTCTTTCGCGGTAATTTTCTTCAAAGACTGGCTGGTGTCCGCCACGATTACGTTATTGGTTATGTCCTCCGCGGCGGCGAGATACTTTTCCATGAGAATCGGCGGCAGTGACAGTACGTCCCCGATATTGTCAAAGCCGTACCCGACATCGTCGCCCGGGAAATCGGCTGCAGCTACGTAGTCGTATCCAACCAGGTCGCGGACTGTATTTCGATATTCCACGCGATTCAAGCGTCGTAGAGTCACGCGGCCTGGATTTGGCGAGCCGGTGCAATCGATGTCGTTGATCGTTTCATCAATCCAATTCGCCAGGAATTCGCGGTTCTGTTTGGAGAGTGGTGTATCGGCATCCTTCGGCGGCATAGCACCGACGCGAAGTTGTTTGACGACTTTGAGCCAATGTTTTCGGCCCTCCAGCATTTCTAAAGGTGAAGTCACATTGTTGAGACTCGTGTCTCCTTCCGGCTGGTCGCCGGAGTGGCAGTCGAAACAATGGGTTTTCAGTAGAGGCAGCACGCGCGGCTCGAACTGCTTCTCGCGTTCTTCGCGAGTTTCGGCGCGGACATAGATGGCCGAATTTCTCGATGGTAGAAATGCAGCAGCGACCAGCACGCCGGCTACCAATACAAAGATCCAAGAGATACGAATCGACATAAATCACTTTATGGGCAGGGTTCCGTCCTTGGAATTGTTGGGGGCTCTCAGTATAGCAAAACTGGTGGCTGCAGTGCCAATGTTGCTACCCGTTTCACAACCATTACGGGCAAAACTAAAAACCCGCGTATTGCTCGCAAGACAAAAAAGCCGCCAGCCAGGATTGCTATTGCGTGGCGTAAGTATTTGGCCTATTAGAGTTTCGACTTGTCTTTTATCGACTTGTTTTTTGATTGGGCCCTGCCCGCAAGTCGACCTGGAAAAACTCGCTTAAAAACGATTGTTCAATCGTTCGTCCCGCACGCCAACCGCTCAGTGATCCTGGTACTCCTTTCATACTAATTCGAATCTCGCTTGCGATGTTGAAGAGTTACGTCGCCAAGCGAGTTTTTGTCCGTTTGTGGGGAAGTGTTGCCGATTTCACCGATTTCGGGGGCTGGAACCCAGTATAGATGGGCCAGAATTGGATGGGTCAAAAGTTGGGCCGGTCAACTTGGAATGGGATGCCTCATGAAGGAGTTCGTTTTGAAAAATAATAAGTCTATACGGATTGGTGGTTTAGCCTCGATCGGATACTGCCTCGCTCTCGCTGCAACTCTAGCGATCTCCGGGTGTGGCACGTTTTCAAACATGCAACCGACAGCGTGGGATCGCAATGTTGAGGCGAAACTCGACTCAGAGCAGTTCGATACACGAGGATATGCCGATTATCAGGCCCGACAGAAGGCCGAGCGGGTGCCAAAAGCTAGCTGCGGCTTCGGCTGACGTCATTAGTGAAAAAAGGTGCATGGTCGATGCATCGGGAAATATCTGTGCAAAAGCTCCAAGTGACTGTTCTCAAGTGCGAATAAATGTTCAACTTCCGATCGCCGAATAAAACCGATGGAAGCGTGAAATTCGCGTACGTTTGAGGCGAGGTCTATGCAAATGCCCAATACCTCCTATAATCGCGCTCGGCGAACAATTGCGCTATGGAAGCAGATTCGCCGTGAACAGAGCGTGTGCCGTCGTGGGGCGGCGGTTCAAGTAACACTAATTGCCGCGTAGTAAGCGATGGTTAAACGTACGGTAGGAAGACGTGTATTGATTTGGATCCGACGATCTCGTCGATTCATATTCAATAACATTTTGCACGCCAACGATCCCCCGTGGCGTCTTGCGCTCGGCGCTGCCATCGGTATGTTTGTCACGTTCACACCGACCGTCGGCTTTCAGATGCTGTTGGTAGTGTTTCTCGCTTGGCTTTTTCGTGCAAACAAAGCTATCGGTCTGCCGATTGTTTGGATTTCCAATCCAGCCACGATCATTCCTATCTTTTCCGCATGCTACGTAATAGGGCGAGTGCTCCTGCAGCACGAGCCAATCGGAGTGGGGTGGTGGCAGACTTTGGCAGTGCCCCCGATAGGCTGGTGGCCGAAAATCGAATTCTATTGGTCTCGCCTGATGGAGATTGCCGGTCCGCTGTGGGTCGGCAGCCTGTTCGTTGCCGCAGTCCTAGCCTACGTGACGTACTATACAACTTACCACGCCATCCGTTGGTATCGCATCCGTCGCTGGGGCCAACTGACGCCTCCTGTCTCAGCAGCTATCACTGCACCCAAGAAGAATCCACCGGAAACGGTTGTGCGATAATCGCCGTCGTAATTACTCATCCGGCCTCTGATAGCATGTTGTCCCGATCCGGTTTGAACTCTCATTTGCTCGATTCAATCAAGATCAATAGAATCTAGGGACGATCTATATTTTCGTACGCTCTCTTCTCAAGATCTCTTTTCTCATCAGTTCTCCGAAACACGTTCTCCGAAACACGTTCTCCGAAACACGTTCTCCGAAACACGTTCTCTGAAACCAAGGATTCGAGCCATGCTTGATATGCTAATGGTATTCTGGCCGATTTTCGTGCTCGTCGGATTGGTCTGTTTTGTGTTGATCGTAATCAAGATGTTTCGGCACGGCAGCGCCGGCTTAGGAATCCTTTCGATCGCGCTCAGTTGCATAGGGGTGGGCCAATTGATTGCCTTCATTATGGGAATGAAGAAGGGTAAGGAATGGGGCACGTCGATGATAGCGATCATCGGTTTGGTTAGCATTCTGATTGGAGTCGGATTGTTCTACCAGGATGCCCAAGCGAAAAAGCGGCGAAGCGAAGAACAGCAAATAGAAAATAACATGCCAAAGGGCGAAACACTCGAAGCGCCCGAGGTCGACATTCCGTTCGACTAGACACGTTCCCAAAGGCCGGCAGCAAGCACGCCGGCCCGCAACAATCGCAGCGAGTTCTGGCAATCCATTTTAAGAGAACGATTGGGTCAGGTCTGGGGCCCTTCTCAACAACGCTGACTGCAACGCTGGCCGGGCGCTAACTAGTTACGACGAGCTCTGCTCACTACATGCGTAACATTTCACGCAAGTCTTGAGCGACGGTATCACTTTGAGTTGCCATTGTTGTTGCGACTAGTGCGACTAAGACTAGGCCCATTGTCAGGAGCGTGTAAGCGTAGGGGTTCGAGTTTCCCTCCTGTTGACTCAAGCTTTTCGCCATGGCGACTTCGAGTTTTCTCCAGCCGGCATAGTTTTGTTGCGAGCCAGCAGCGACGAGTTGAGTATTCTTTAGTGGCGGCAGAGATTCCACGTGCAGTTGCACACCGAGGTTTGGAAGCACTAAGCATGCTCCGGCCCACCGCGCCTGAGGGTCGAGGTCACCGACGATTTCGCTCAGTACCGGTCGCAGCTGTTCTGCGGTGACGTTGTAAATCACAATTCGCGGTCGCAGCAGCAGCACCAGCAGCGTCGTTCCGAGGAAGTACAGCAGCAGCAGCAGGAGCCAGACTAGCGAGCCCCCGAATTGCCATGCTGCGGTTTCGGGCAGGAACAATTCCATCGGCCCCGCAATAATCAGTCCGCTAATTCCGACAGCGAGTGCAGCGATGTCGCGCGCACCGGTGGTTACAAAGGGGCGTTTGAAAAGGTTGATTCCACCGATCAGGAGGAAGTACAACGCCAGTGGTCCCAAAGCAATACAAAAATGCAGTGGATCCATGAATCGGTCGGTGGTCATCGCCGAGTTACCTTTGCGCTGATGAGTTAGCCAGACAAGTGAGTTGTCCAGACAAGTGAGTTGTCCAGACAAGTGAGTTAGCCAGACAACCTGCCCCCTGATTCTAGTTCTGGCCGAATAGCGGGTCAACGCAGGGGAGCGCAGGGACGCGACATCGACAAACACCGCTGAAGCTAAGCGTCAGCAGGAATTCGCAGCAATGCGTAGTTTTTCTTTCCACGTCGCAACACGATTATAGTTTCACTAGCCAAGTCCGCGGGTGAGAGTTTTGTGTCGATGTCTTCGCGGCGATGGTTGTTGACGTAGACGCCGCCTTGTTGGATCGCCTTCCGCGCCTCACCTTTGGATTTACACTGGCCGGTAGCGACGAGCGCATCGATTAACGAAACGCCTTCGCCTGCCAAAGCGGAGCGAGTTTCTTCGCCGCAAGGTACTTCGGGGAAGATTTCGTTGAGTTCTTTGTCGGTTAGGTTTTCAATTTCCCCGCCACTAAAAAGAACAGCGGAAGCTCGTTGAGCTTTCGCGAGCCCCGCTTCGCCGTGGACGAGTCGAGTTAATTCAATGGCGAGTCGCTTTTGGCTCTCATTCTTGTGGGGTTCCTCTTCGCGGGACTTGTCGAGAGCGATGATTTCTTCCTGCTTGAGTTCGGTGAGAAAACGCAGGCAATTTCCCGTGTCCGCATCGGCGACGTTTATCCAGTATTGGTAGAACGCGTAGGGGCTGGTTCGCTCTGGCGATAACCAAATTGCGCCGGATTCGGTCTTGCCCATCTTGCGTCCATCGGACGTAAGTAGCAGTGGGCAAGTCAGGCCAAATAATTGAACGCTGCGCATGCGGCGTCCGAGATCGATTCCGGCGGTGATATTACCCCACTGGTCGCTACCGCCGATTTGCACTCGGCAGTCGTACTGCTCGGACAAGTGAACAAAGTCGTAGGCTTGCAACAGCATGTAACTGAATTCGGTGTAGCTAATACCGCCGTCATCACGACCAATTCGACTCTTGACGGAGTCTTTGGCCAACATGACGTTGACGGGAAAGTTCTTGCCGACGTCGCGGAGGAAGTTGAGGTAGCTAAAGCCGTTCATCCAGTCGTAGTTGTTGACTAACACGGCCGAGCGGTCGGCGCATTCGAAATCCAGGAAATTTCTCATCTGACTGGCCATGCCGGCGACATTCCGATCGAGCTGGTCGGAGTCGAGCAAGTTGCGTTCTTGGCTCTTGCCGCTGGGATCGCCGATCATTCCGGTGGCTCCACCAACCAAGGCGACCGGTTTGTGTCCGGCTTTTTGGAAACGGCGGAGCGTCATTAACGGCAGTAGGCTGCCGACGTGTAGACTTTCAGCAGTTGGGTCAAAGCCGGCGTAAACCGCTCGGCCCGTCGTGTCCAGCCATTTACGTAGACCGGCTTCGTCGGTCGTTTGGTGTACCAGTCCCCGCCATTGGAGTTCTGAGACGATATCGCTCACATCAATATCCTTTGTTGTTTCTTGATCAATTCACTGCAATGAATTCGAAGATGTAGCCACCGTAGCGAAACCGACGTTTGGCAATGCGGGTCTCGCTCGCGCTTACATTCTACGGATTAGG